>NZ_PDHT01000107.1:0-1664 GCF_002917135.1 Methylobacterium sp. V23 | reverse complement strand
AACGTCCTACGTAGCGAGGAAGGACGGCTGGCTAGGCAACAGGTCTCCGTCCGCGAACATGCGTCCGCGGTGTGTTTGTCGTCAACATCGATCCAGGCGGCTCCTGCCGATCCGGAAGAACTCTCGGCCATAGCGAACACAGGATCCAGCCGACGCGCGTCGCGCCGTGGTCCTCACCGTCCTCAACACGAGATGTCGATCCAGGCAGGAGACCCGAGCATTATCTACAGGGTCGTGGTTCTCACGCCCTCACGGCTCTGCTGAGAGGGGTTCTCCCACCTGGTACCGGCCCCTCGACGAAGGGCCGGTAGTCGGCACCGGTCTTGATGACGGCGTGCACCACGCGCGCCATCTTGGCGGTGATCGCGGTCAGCGCCTTGCGCCGCAGGTCGGCATCGTGCCGGTCGCGGGCGATGTAGCGCTCGAACTTGTCGCGGAAGCCGTTCTCCCGCTGCCGGATGGCCACCTGCCCAGCCAGCCAAAGCGTACGCCTGAGCCGGGCGTTGCCGTACTTCGACAGTTTGGTCTGGCCGCGGAAGGTGCCGGATTGCTGGGTGGCCAGATCGAGGCCACAGAACTTCAGGAACTGACGGTGATGGCTGAAGCGGCGCAGGTCGCCGGCCTCGGCCAGGATGGTCAGGGCGTTGATCGGGCCGATGCCGGGGATGCGGCGCAGCAGCTTGTAGTCGGCGCTCTCCGACAGGAGGGTGTTGGCCGCAGCCTCGATCGCGTCGCGTTGCCGTATGAGGCCACGCACCTCGCCGATGACGAGCCGGAACATGCTCACCGCCGGAGCGTCAGGCGGCACCGGCAGGCCGATCGAGCTGCGAGCCGTCTCGTAGATGTCGCCGAGCAGTTGGGCCTTGGCGACCTTGCGCCCGACGACATCCCAGGCGGCGGCGATGAAGGTCTCCTTGCTCAGCGCGGTGATGCTGGCGGGCGTGGGGAAGCGATCGAGGAAGGCGAAGAACCAGTCCGAGCGGCTGTTGTGGCGGAAGCGGTCGACCTCCGGGAAGTACAGCGGCAGGTAGTGGGTCAGGATCCGATGCAGCACCTCGGTCTTGGTCCGCGAGACGGCGTCGTGGGTCTTGGATAGTTCCTGCACGTCGTTGATGCCGGCGGCGAGCGGGTCATGGTAGACCTGCGAGGCGCCGATGCGGATCATGTGCAGCATGACCTGGGCGTCCTTCGGGTCGTTCTTGTCCCAACCGTTGTGCAGGGCCTCGCGGGTGCGGGCGAGCCCCACGGACGAGATCAGGCGCACGGCAAAGCCCGCCTGGAGCAGGCGCCAGGCAATCGGGCGGTGATAGTTGCCGGTCGCCTCGAACCCGCAGGTCACCGGCTGACCGAGATCGGCCAGGAGCGCAATCAGGCGGTCGTGCTCGGCACGGGTGTTGAGGACGCTCAACCGGCGTCGTCGGCCGGAGCCGGGCACCTCGATGAGGACCTCGTTGCGGGCCTTAGCCACGTCGATGGCTACGAGAACGCCGGCCGGCGGCGTAAGCTGTGGTCTGGTCATGGTCGATCCGTCTCCGGAATGAGGCTTCGAACACCGTCACTCTAGAGACCTGCCGATCGGCCATGACCGCCCAGGGCTGCGCGCTGCGCTCCGCATGGCTTCGCGCGCCGCCCCAGAGCCGTCGAGCCATCTTCCCGATGTGCTA
>NZ_PDHT01000106.1:0-1807 GCF_002917135.1 Methylobacterium sp. V23 | reverse complement strand
TGTGCGGAATCGTTGGCATCGTCGGACGGGACGCCGTGGCCGGGCAGCTGGTGGAAGCCCTGCGCCGGCTCGAATATCGCGGCTACGACTCGGCCGGCATCGCCACCCTGACGGAGGGGCACCTGGAGCGCCGGCGGGCCGAGGGCAAGCTCGCCAACCTCGAGATGCGCCTGCGCGACGCGCCCCTGGCCGGCAGCCTCGGCATCGGCCACACCCGCTGGGCCACGCATGGGCGGCCCAACGAGACCAACGCCCATCCCCACGCCACCGCCCGGCTGGCGGTGGTCCATAACGGCATCATCGAGAACTTCCGCGAACTGAAGGCCGAGCTCCAGGCGCAGGGCGTGCGCTTCGAGAGCGAGACCGACACCGAGGTGGTGGCCCAGCTCGTCAGCCACGCGATGGACGGGGGCCTCGGCCCCGTCGAGGCGGTGGCCGCCTGCCTGCCGCGCCTGCACGGGGCGTTCGCGCTGGGCTTCGTCTTCGCCGGGCACGACGACCTCCTGATCGGCGCCCGCCACGGCGCGCCCCTGGCCATCGGCTACGGGGCGGGCGAGACCTATCTCGGCTCGGACGCCCTGGCGCTGGCCCCCTTCACCCAGGAGATCACCTATCTCGACGAGGGCGACTGGGCGATCCTGTCGCGCGCGGGCGCCGAGATCCGCGACCAGGCCGGCCAGCCCGTCACCCGCGAGCGCCAGCGCATCGTCGCCCAGGCCTTCCGGGTGGAGAAGGGCAACCACCGCCACTTCATGGCCAAGGAGATCCACGAGCAGCCCGAGGTGGTCGGCCGGACCCTCGCCCACTACGTCGACCTCGCGAACGGCCGCGTCGCCCTCCCCGAGGCCCTGCCCTTCGACTTCGCCAAGCTCTCGCGCCTCTCGATCACCGCCTGCGGCACGGCCTACTATGCCGGCCTCGTGGCCAAGTACTGGTTCGAGAGCCTGGCGCGCCTTCCCGTGGAGATCGACGTCGCCTCGGAGGCGCGCTACCGCGAGCCGCCCCTGGAGCGGGACGGGCTCACCCTCGTCATCTCGCAATCGGGCGAGACCGCCGACACCCTGGCCTCCCTGCGCTACGCCAAGGCGCAGGGCCAGCACACCCTGGCGGTGGTCAACGTGCCGACCTCCACCATCGCCCGGGAGGCCTCCGCCACGGTGCCGACCCTGGCCGGACCCGAGATTGGCGTCGCCTCCACCAAGGCGTTCTCGTGCCAGCTCACCGTGCTGCTGTGCCTGGCCATCCATGCTGGCCGGGCGCGCGGCACCCTCGGCGCCGAGGCGGAGCGCCGCCTCGTCGACGCGCTGATCACCGTGCCGGGCCTGATGGCCGACGCGACCAAGCTCGAAGGGTCGATCGAGATCCTGGCCCGCGAGGTCGCCAAGGCCCGGGACGTGCTCTACCTGGGACGCGGCACCAGCTACCCGATGGCGCTGGAAGGCGCCCTGAAGCTGAAGGAAATCAGCTACATCCACGCGGAAGGTTATGCGGCGGGTGAACTCAAGCACGGCCCCATCGCCCTCATCGACGAGAGCGTGCCGGTGATCGTGATCGCGCCCCACGACGCCATCTTCGAGAAGACGGTCTCGAACATGCAGGAGGTGGCCGCCCGGGGCGGGCGCATCATCCTGATCGGCGACGCCAAGGGCGCGGCGGCGGCCGGCCTCGACACCATGGCCACCCTGACGATGCCCGACCTCGACCCGGTGGTGGCGCCCATCGTCTACGCGGTGCCGATCCAGCTGATCGCCTACCACACCGCCGTCTTCATGGGCAAAGACGTCGACCAGCCGCGCAACCTCGCCAA
>NZ_PDHT01000105.1:0-1844 GCF_002917135.1 Methylobacterium sp. V23 | reverse complement strand
GCCGCCGACTTCCTGTTCGCCTGAGACGCACCCTCCCTCCCGTTCTCTCCTCAGCTCCGCAGGGGCCTCTCCCCCATCTGAGGAGAGATGGCTCCGGCGGAGTTGACGGCGTTAACGGGTTGCTGCACGGCCCCTTATACGTCGAGGCCTTGTCCTGCACCTGAGCGGGAAGGCGTGAGGGATTTATTGCTGCGCACCCACCAGACTTGCAGAACTCAGCCGAACCCGAACCCTAAAACGAACTCAACTGTCAGGTTTCAGCCAGTAGAGGCTGTTATGTAATTGCAGGCAGGTTTGGCGTTGGCACAGATGGCACCTTCTCACCCCGTCCATCCTCCTGACAAATCTGATGAGGAGTAGGCGTTCGTGGCGCCGTATCTGGCTCTGTTGCCGGAGAAGTTTGAGCCAGCGCGACCACGACCTACACAAGGTATTCAACGGCTTGCGCTACATGGTGAAAACGGTGCGCCGTGGCGGTTCGAGCCCCACGATCTGCCGCCTTGGGCAGCGGTCTACCAGGGGACGCAGCGCTGGCTGACCGTAGTGCATGAGCCGGAACCGCCTGCAGTGGTGACGGACCGCTGGACCTCACGCTCCTCGCCCGGGGAGCGGGACATGACGGGGCCAAGCGCAAGCGGGGTTCGGAGGGGCATCTAGCGGTGGACACGTCTGGTCAGGTCGTGGCCCTGCACGTCACCCACGCCCAAAAAGCTCAACCGCCGCGAGCCCCGAGGCACTGGCCGCCCTCTAAAAAATTCGCCGCGACCCTCGCCGAAGAAGAAGCACACCTCCCCGGCCGGCCGGTCGCGGCCCTCTGCACGGACGAGCACCGCATTGGACCGAAGCCAATCGAATGCCGGATCTGGGCCCCGAGCGGGCAGCGGCCCACCGCGCTCGGCTACCACCGCTACGAATGGCTCTACGGCACCGCCTTCGTCGCACCTGCTACGAGCGAGAGCTACTGGTATGTCGGCAACGGCGTTTCTAAACCGCTCTTCGAGCGCCTGCCGGCGCTGTTCGTCAACGAAGCCGGCGTAGGCGAGCGACGCACCGTGATCCTCCTTCTCCATAGCCTGATGCACGTCTCGCAAAGGTATCCTGCCGTGCTGGACCGCTCAAAGCATGAAGTGCGCATTTGCAGTGGGACAACGGATGCTATTGCAATTCTACGCTAGCGCACCGAGGGGCACGGAATTTTCAAAGGCGCTACGCTAAAAGGCTGTAGACGCAGAGAAGATTGCGCGCCAACCTGTACGTTTTGTCCGTATCTATGCATTGGGTAAGTAGAAAAAGAGCGCGCTGTTGCCAGCGCGCTCAAGTCGAAATGCAATACCTTGGGGGTATGCAGCTCCGATATATATACGATCAGAAGCTTTGCAAGCGCAGTAGGGTACTTGGCAGAAGCCGTTGCACAAATTTTTTAAGCTTCGATGTTTTGCGCGGATGAAGGGGTCGCTTTGCCCCTCTGTGTAGAAGCTTGACGCTTTGTGCAAAACCTCTCGGTGCGACAGTGCAAACTCCGTAACTTGGTTAAAGACCTATTATTAGGCATATAATATGATTCTATATCGCTGATTAACTATCATAACGGTATAATTATAGTTAGATTTACCTTTTTTATCCGGAGAAGAAGTTTTCTATACTGTTAAATATGTGGGTCTGATATTGTCGCTGCCCTTCGCCATAGCTTGGCCATATTCCGTCGCAAAATGGCGGGAATAAAAGCAATAATAAGGTAATAAAATCTTATCTTGGGGAATATAAGTATGCTCGATCTATCAAACCGAACTCTCAGCTTCAGCGAGGAGTTCAACGGGCGGAGCAATCTCAACACAAACGCAGAT
>NZ_PDHT01000104.1:0-1869 GCF_002917135.1 Methylobacterium sp. V23 | reverse complement strand
CGCGGACGGAGACCTGTTGCCTAGCCAGCCGTCCTTCCTCGCTACGTAGGACGTTGTCCGAGCGGATAGGGCCTGGCACCCCGCGCAGGCTGAACAGGTCCGAGAGCACGTCGATCACGTCCAGCGCCTTGAGCTTGCGGGATACGCGGATGGCCAGGCACTCGCGCGTGAACGCATCGATGACGTTCAGCATCCGGATCTTGCGCCCATCGTGCGTGCGGGCCTCGACGAAGTCGTACGACCACACGTGATTGCGGTGTTCCGGGCGAAGACGAACACAGGAACCGGCGTTGTTCCAGATCCGCCCCCGCTTGGGCTGCTTGGCCGGCACTTTCAGACCCTCACGCCGCCAAATGCGTTCGACGCGCTTGTCGTTGACGAACCACCCGGCCGCCTTCAGCAACGCGCTGATCTTGCGGTAGCCGTAACGCCCGTACTTTTCGGCCAACGCCACAAGATCAGCCGTCAGAGACTCTTCGTCGTCCCGGCCCCGCGGTACCTTGCGCTGCGTCGAGCGATGCTGTCCGAGCGCCCGACAGGCGCGGCGCTCGGAGACGGTCATCGTCAGCATGATGTGCTCGACACAGGCGCGCCGGCGCGCGGGGCTCAAAAGTTTCCCCGAGACGCCTCCTGCAGGATCAGCTTGTCGAGGGTGAGATCCGCAATCGCCTTTCGCAGCCGAGCGTTCTCGGTCTCCAGGTCCTTCATCCGTCGAACCTGATCCGACTTCAGGCCGCCAAACTCACGCCGCCATCGGTAGTACGTCACCGTACTCACGCCGAGCGCGCGGATTGCATCGGCCACGCTCTGGCCCTGTGAGATCAGCACATCCGCCTGCCGCAACTTGGCAACGATCTCCTCAGGTTTCGGGTGCTTTGCCATCTCGTCCGTCCTCCAGGCTCAAAAGCCATATCAAAGGGCGGACCACTTCAAGGGGGGCTGATCAGGCGCCCGAACCCGCTACCAGACGGCGCTTCGACAGCCCTTCTGGCTTCAGTCCATGCTGAGCTGTGCTCCTCTTATGCCGGTCTGATGCTGATAGACCTGCGGTGGCATGACGTTCCTAGAGGCATTCCGCCGGTAATTTAAAGGGTCCCAACATGCTGATGTCGTGACCTCCCCGGGCAGGTCTGCTTCTCCATCCGGAGCAGACGCCTCATCCGGCCAGCCGCTAGGTCTGCAAAGAGTCATTTTTTTACCCTTTGACAGAGCCTAGATCTATGTACGCTTGCAGCAGCATGTATGACTATGTCGGGTCGGAATCAGAACGTCCGCCTCCTAACACAAGGCTAAGGTCCGTTTGTCACCCCTCTCGTACTTTGCCGCCTTAGGTCACGGGTGACGGGTGACGGGTGACGGGTGACGGGAAACCAATTGGATACCCGACAGAAATGTAAATAGGACGGATGTCTTGCGAGACTGTTTTTCGCCGAAAGTTCCATCGCAACCAATTATCTCGCGATCAGTTTCCTGTGATCAGCACGTGTGAACGCGTCTGCGCTGTTCCCGGCTGATCCAAGGACATCGACATGCAGGCTTTGAGGGCGATGATGATCGTCGCGCTGGTTCTGACACCAGCTTTTGCACTTGCTCAAGGTGCTTCGGTTCAGCCTCCGAGCGATAGCACCGGCGGCACTGGTAGACCTGCGAACCTCTGCCAAGAACTCGTCGCCTTCGTTAAACAACCCGAGGCCGCGACCAAGGCTGCAGAGACACCGCCACAGCTCGCAACAGCCGTGACGGCCAAGAAGAGCGACGATACGTCTGCAAAACCTTCAGCGCCGGGCACGCCGCAGAACACCTCCGGTCAGAGCGGGCAGATCACAGCGTCTGGACCGGGTGCTGCCGGTCCACAGGGGGACGCGCAAA
>NZ_PDHT01000103.1:0-1892 GCF_002917135.1 Methylobacterium sp. V23 | reverse complement strand
CACACTGCCAAAGACGCTTCACGCTGCCCTCTAACATCAAAGTGCCCAGGTAGTGCTAGGAGCCCTTCAATACGGACGGCGATCCCCAATTGATCGCTTCGCTTGCCACATGCTGAGATAGGTCGCAGATTTTGTGGTGTTCATTATCGGATCAAGTTTCGCGAATAGACTTCAGATATCCAGCCCTCAAGGAGTTAGTTAAAATCCTATCTTCACTTGGAACATGGCCTCCATGACAATCTTGATAAATAGAATTCTACAACACGATACGACCAGCTTCTTGGCGAAGAAATTTCCCATGAAGATCTACCATGTACTATCCGCTTTATGAGGTTTATATAATGACCGACGCTATATGCAATTTTCAAAACCGTTATGACCCTTCGCCAATCAAGCTAGACGCGAATCTTGGAGTCAAACGAGAGAGCATCCGTCCTTTACGTTATAGAGACTCAGACTTTGATGAAAAGTATGATCATGATACCTTATTATATGACGCGTTCTGGAGCGCAGACTACAGTCATATTATCTTGATAGCGCCGCCTTTCAGGAATTTGCTCGATAATGTTAAATCGATTCGTATGATTGCCCATCCCGCCTTACAACCCTGCAAATTTTCAATTAAAACCCTAGATCGTCATTCTCACATCATTGTTGAAGCGCCTACTAATACAGAAACTATTGAATTATTAGGTTCACTGGGCAATTTCCAAGTGCCCATCAAAAAGAATTTGTGCTCCCTTTTTTCCGGGAAGAAAGTCCTTCTTACCAAATCACGAAATAATATCGTGGATTGGATAAAAGATTGGGCATGCTTCTATCGAGATATTCATAAAGCCGATTCTATTTTGATTTATGACAATAACTCTGATCTGTATAGCGCCGACTATCTGGCGTCTCAGCTTAGTGAGCTTTCGGAATTTTCGCAAATAGTTGTTGTGGATTGGCCTTTTAAATTCGGCCCTCAAGGAGACTCTAACAACCGGCATTGGGACTCAGATTATTGTGAATTTGCTATCCTCGAACATGCGCGTAGAATGTTTCTCTCAAAAGCTCAGGGGGTTGTTAATTGCGACATTGATGAACTTCTTGTATCGAATTGCGATATGAACATATTTGATGCGCTTGAGCGGTCGTCATCTGGAGTTTTGTCTTACCGTGGCAATTGGATGCCTGGTATCGAAGGTCATACCCGCTCACCAGGCAACAGCGGCTTCCTTCGCCATCGCGATTTTGAATACTATACTAGAGTGACAAAGAAATTTAAGTATGGGTTGTTGCCACGATACTCTAATCGTTGTGCTAAAAAGTGGTCAGTCGTTCCTAGTCGATGTCCAGAAAACTCGCAGTGGGCAACCCATCGCATCAAAGGTTGGCTGCCGGCCTATGCCTTGACTCAGTCGTTTGCTTATAGGCACTTCAAGGAAATATCAACCAGCTGGAAGTATGCGCGCCGAGATAGAGAGATATTCGACCTCAAATCGCACGCTTACGATATACAGATAAAGAATCTATTCAACAGGGTTAACTGGGAATAAAGAGTTGCACTATTTTGGCAGCTTGAGGGAACGCTTCTATGGAGCCGGGGATTTGCACGGTATGATGATCCCTTGCGGGCGGTCGCGATAGCAACTGACGATGACTGGGGCAGAGACCTGATCTTTTGGCTCTAACCGTTCCTGGCGGCCCTATCGGACACCTCGAAATACCCCTTCCTTGCGGGACGGTGTCGTGATTCCCTGCTGCTGTTGAGGTTGGGGAGGCTCGGATGGGTCAGCCAGGGCTCTTCGATCTGGACGAGCGCTATCAGCGTAATTACCCACCCCCTTGCGCGGGGTGGGTTTCGCTGATTCCCTCGTGGGATGGGTCGTATCGATCTTGAGCGGCTGAGC
>NZ_PDHT01000102.1:0-1982 GCF_002917135.1 Methylobacterium sp. V23 | reverse complement strand
GTGTCACGGCAAGAAACCTCGCAAGGCAAGACCTCGCACGACGAGCGCGCGCAAGCGGCATCGGAGACCTTCTCGGAGGCGACGGCGATCCTGGACGGTCTGGCGGAGCCTTCGGCGCTGCGTCTGTTGCCGGAGAGCGCGCTGCAGGCGGTGGCGGATGCGGTGCGCACCGAGATGATCGACGCGGTCTCGGTCACGGGCGGGCATCTCGGCTCGGGGCTGGGGGTGGTCGAGCTGACGGTGGCGCTGCACCACGTGTTCGACACCCCCGACGACCGCATCGTCTGGGACGTCGGCCACCAGGCCTACCCGCACAAGATCCTCACCGGCCGGCGCGACCGCATCCGGACCCTGCGCCAGCCCGGCGGCCTGTCGGGCTTCACCAAGCGGGCCGAGAGCGTCTACGATCCCTTCGGGGCGGCCCATTCCTCCACCTCGATCTCGGCCGCGCTGGGCATGGCCGTGGCGCGCGACCTCGACGAGGCGACGGCCAAGGCCCAGGGCGCAACGGTGCCGAAGCGGCGCAACATGGTGGCGGTGATCGGCGACGGCTCGATGTCGGCCGGCATGGCGTACGAAGCCATGAACAATGCCGGCGCCCTGCACTCGCGCCTCATCGTCATCCTCAACGACAACGACATGTCGATCGCGCCGCCCGTGGGCGCCATGTCGGCCTACTTCGCGCGCCTGGCCTCGGGGGGCACCTACCAGTCCCTGCGCGAGACCGCCAAGCAGCTGGGCCGGCTCCTGCCCAAGGGCCTCTACCAGCGCGCGGCCGCGGCCGAGGAATACGCCCGCTCCCTGGTGGTGGGCTCGGGCACGATGTTCGAGGAGATGGGCTTCCACTATGTCGGGCCCGTCGACGGGCACAACCTCGACCACCTGCTGCCCGTGCTCAAGAACGTGCGCGACAGCGAGCAGGGCCCGATCCTGCTGCATGTGGTGACCCAGAAGGGCAAGGGCTACGCCCCGGCGGAAGCCTCGGCCGACCGCTACCACGGCGTGGTCAAGTTCGACGTGCTCTCGGGCGTCCAGGCCAAGGCCAAGCCGAACGCGCCGGCCTACACCCGGGTGTTCGGCGAGAGCCTGATCAAGGCGGCGGATGCCGACGACAAGGTGGTGGCGATCACCGCCGCGATGCCGGGGGGCACGGGCATCGACCTGTTCGGCAAGGCGCATCCGGAGCGCACCTTCGACGTCGGCATCGCCGAGCAGCACGCGGTGACCTTCGCGGGCGGGCTGGCGACGGAAGGCTACAAGCCGTTCGTGGCGATCTACTCGACCTTCCTGCAGCGGGCCTACGACCAGGTCGTGCACGACGTGGCGCTGCAGAACCTGCCCGTGCGCTTCTGCATGGACCGGGCCGGGCTGGTGGGGGCGGACGGGGCGACCCATGCGGGCGCCTTCGACCTGGCCTATCTCTGCTGCTTGCCGAACATGACGGTGATGGCCGCCGCCGACGAGGCCGAGCTGGTGCACATGGTGGCGACAGCGCATGCCCACGACACCGGGCCGATCGCGCTGCGCTACCCGCGCGGCGAGGGCGTGGGCGTGGACCTGCCCGAGCGCGGGGTCGCGCTGCCGATCGGCCGGGGCCGGATGGTGCGGGCGCCGGAGGGCGCGCGGGTGGCGCTGCTGTCGCTGGGTACGCGGCTGTCGGAGGCGCTGAAGGCGGCCGATGCGCTGGAGGCGGAGGGCATCGCGGTGAGCGTGGCGGATGCGCGCTTTGCCAAGCCGCTGGACGACGCTCTGATCCTGGACCTGGCCGCGCGCCACGAGGTCCTGGTGACGCTGGAGGAAGGCTCGGTGGGGGGCTTCGGCGCGATGGTGCTGCACCTGCTGGCCGAGCGGGGCGCGCTGGATACCGGCCGGGTCCGGGTGCGCACGCTGACGCTGCCCGACACCTACCAGGACCACAACACCCCCGACGCCATGTACGCCGAGGCCGGCCTCGACGCCGCCGGCATCCTCCAGACCGTCAA
>NZ_PDHT01000100.1:0-2436 GCF_002917135.1 Methylobacterium sp. V23 | reverse complement strand
GGCCACCAACTACCTGGCTGCCGTCTGCATCGCTGCTACCGTCAGCTACTGGTTACGAGTCCCGAGCCTAGTACAGTGGTGACCGCTGCATCCGCCATACGCTCACCTGCCGTCGATCTAAAAGGCATCGATGCATAGCTCCGCCGAACGAGCCACGCAGTGGATCACGGCAAGCCCCTTTGTCAGCCCATCAAGCGACACTCAGGCTAACCGGAAAACGCTCCGACTGTGCTCTAGCTTAATAGGCCCGTGTTGCAGCAATTGCATTCGCGTTAGAAGAAAATCCAGAAAGTAGGTTTGTGAAGCGCTGGAAGCCAATAGCAGGCGCTTCCGCTACGTAAATGATGTCCCGGCTTCTCACAGCGAAACTTCCTGCGAGAAAGAACGCATCGCTTCGACCGAAATCACATGAGTAGATTGTCGGGATCTCGTTGCCGACATAACTTGACGTATCGATGTTCAGCTGTTCGAGCACGTTCCGTGCTTCAAGGCGATAGAGAAAAACTGAACGTGGGTCAGCCCTATTTGAGTCTAAGCCGCCCGCTTTAGCTGCAGCTTCCATTAGATTCATACTCTCGTTCTCAAATGTAAACCGCCTATTATTGATGCCTCCAATTGAGCCGGGTGCCGGCGTGGCGCCCAAGGCTATATAATACTTAGGTTCTTTTTTCAGAAAAATTATATCGCCGGGAGAAAGCAGGCTGTTCTGTCCTGGAATTTGAAGAACCGCACTCAAAAGTGCCTCTGTCGTCGCATTCCCACGCTTTAATATCACAAGGGTTTCATATGGAGCCCCTCGAGGACCGCCGGCGCGTGCGATCGCTTCAAGCACGCGCAACCCACCTGGATCGATGGTTAGCTTTGTCGGCGTATTCACATCTCCCAGGACATTAACGGTTCCATAGCGGCGTTCTTGTATCGACACGACGACTTGCGGCTCAACTGCGCGTTGAGCCAGGCGTTTAGCAATTTCCTTAGAAAGTTGCTGCGGGGTTCGTCCAACCGCCTGGACACTGCCCGCATAAGGAACCGTGATTGCACCGCTGATTTCGACCTGTTGAGGGGGAAGCGGTACAAAGTTGCCCCCTCGGATAGCGCTGCCCTCAGCAGGTATAAATAGGCCGCCGGCTGAGGCTTCGAAGATGGTGATGTTCAAGGTGTCGCCTACCCCTATCCGACCTTGGACAGCATTGTTCCCGCTCACAATTTTGGGAAAGATAGGCGTAATGTTCTGTGTGAAGGCGTTTGCAAGCGTCACTACGGTATTGTTCAGCTCAATATTTACAAACTGAGCTCGGTTTTCTGCGCTGGGCACCGTCGTGGCCGCGTTATTCAATATTTCCGACCGGCTGGGTCCGTCGCTTGAAATAAAGGTGCAGCCCGGGAGCGTAAAAAATCCAAGTATAGGCAAGCTGGCGGATAGCAATCCCCGACGAGAGTAGTTTTCATTAACCGACATGGTCTTCGACTTGCCACTCGACATCACTTATTGGTTACCCAAATTGACTCGGTCGATATACGTCAGGCGAGTCTACCCAAGCATGAGGACATCCCATTAGCTGAACGGTTGGGAAATTGTAAGCGCCGGCCTCCGAGATTCTCGGATGGCTGAGCCTAGGGTTAGTTATTCCCGGTGTCTTGGGGGAACGGGGAGGACGAGAAGGGGGTGAGGGAGAGGCAGGCGCAGCCTGGTGCAAACGCTGCAGCTGTGCTGGTCGCGCCGCAGCGCTTCGCTGGTGCGAGGACGCGATCAGAGCATTCGCACGCTGCCTTGTACGTGCGAGTCTCGCCGGTGGCTAGGACTGTCTACGTGCTTCTCGATGGCGCCAACCAGTCACATCGAACCGAGATGGCTGAGGATCGATCCCGGCACCTCAAATACAATCGCGGACCCGTACGTTCTGCTCTCGGCTAAGCGTCTGGAGCAACCCGTAGGTCGACGCCAATCGGGCCGTTAGGTCAGACTTCGTCGTCTAGGGCCTCCTCTTAGAGGACCAACCCTGCGGCTCGACCATATCAAACTTCATGGCCTCCCGATCTACGCAATCTGAGCCGGCTCATGAAGTCGTCTGCCCAATCCGTATGCTTGGAGAGCTCCCGCCTTTATTAACTATGTTAACCCGGTGTTAGGGCCAAGCCGCAATGTTCTCCCTGAGCTTAATCGAGGGTAATCGCGAGAGCAGTGTGGGTCTTGTGAGGTGCCAGCTGCACCGCGCCACCGCAGCCTCTCTCAGCTTGCCTGGATCTTCGTGAGCCAGAACCGCCCTGAAGTACTGCTTCAGGCCGCTTCGTGCTGACCGGTGCAGCTCAAACAAGCACGTGGTCCCAACGAGGGCCGAATTGGGGGTAAGGCGAGTCATGATTGATCTATCAAATCGAGTTCTCAGCTTCAGCGAGGAGTTCAACGGGCGGAGCAATCTCAACACAAACGCAGAT
>NZ_PDHT01000010.1:0-181299 GCF_002917135.1 Methylobacterium sp. V23 | reverse complement strand
GCCATCGTCAGGCAGACAACGCATCACGATCCTTCAAAGTGCCCAGGTAGTGCTAAGGGTGTAGTGCTGAATCGACGAGCGTTATCGCAAAGATGCGACTCTGGACGGATGCTCCTCCGCGGCTGTTTGCGGGGTCAGGCTCACCGGCGATCGCCCTCGTTCCGCGCCTGGGCGCTCATCCGCGCATCATCCGCGAGTTTCAGGAAAGATCGGCGGATTGGTTTATGCTTCCAGCGTTTCATAATCGATTCAGCGTTTTTTGCAGATCAGGCGTCGACGGCCGAGCGATCCATTGTGAATTGGACGACAATCCGCGATTTTCGCCTCGGACTAGTCAGAGGATCGCGAATGGAAATTGCTCGTCTGCTTCACACCTTCGCCGGCCCGATGATGGCCCTCGTCGGCACGATGCCCTCATGGCGCCGCGCGCCTGCACCTCCCCCCTTGCTGGAGGGACCGGTCGAGCGCACCCACGATTTCCCGGCCGTTCAGCCGCGCGAATCCGCATACTGGCCTGAGCGCTCGCACATCCTGTCGGGGAAGCCCCAGCAGACGGCAACGTACATCTACAAGAGCCCGGACGGGCTGTTCGCCGCCGGCATCTGGACCTGCCAGCCAGGCAAGTTCCGCATCGACTTCGGCCGGGCGGAATTCATCCAACTGATCGCGGGCGTGGTGACGGTGACGGATGCGGAGGGCGTTTCGAAGACCTACCGGACCGGCGATGCCTTCGTCACTCCGGCGGGCTTCTCTGGCACCTGGGACGTGATCGAACCGGTCAAGAAGCACTTCACCTGGTACGGTCCCGAGCCGGTCTGGTAGGACGGCCTGCCTCCTACTCGGCAGCGTCGGTGATCCGAAAACCCTCGATGCCCTGGCGCTCGGGATTGATCGCCGCCAGCGCACGCTTGGCCGCTTCCAGCGGGTGTTCGGCCTCGATTCGCACGGAGGACAGGTCCGGGCTCTTATAGACGGTGACGATGGTATCCATCACCTCCGTCAACGTCGTCCGCTTGTCCTCCGGCGCCGCGATCAGAAGCTGCAGTCCCCACGCCTGATAAAGGTCGACCAGGGCTTGGCTGTTGCGCACGTCGAGCTTCGAGAACGCCTCGTCGAGAAGGCAGAGGCCGAGGCCGGGGTTCTCGTCGCCGGGCCGGTCACCCGGGTAATACGCCGAGGCGAGCGACGCCGCGATGGCGACGTAGAACGGGGCCTGCGCTTCGCCCCCCGACCCGCGGAGCGCCCGGTTCGACATCGTCGTGCGGTTCCCGGCCCGATCCCGCATCCCGATCTCGTAGACGAAGTAATTGCGGTAATCCGCGAGGCGCGCGGCGGTCTCCTCACCGGCGATCAGGGCCGTGATCTCGTCGATCGCCGCCGCGAGCGGACCGTCCGGGATCGCGCCGCCCTCGTCGGGCAGGATTGCCTGGGCCGCATCCGGCGAGCGCGCGACCTCTGTCGCCAGGGCGTGGACGGCGGCGTAGCGCCGATCCACCTCGGCCTCGAACGCGTAGGTCTGTCCCGTGAAGGTCTGGCTCGACAGGCGCTCGTTCAGGGCATCGAGCCGGGCGCGCACGCGCTCGAACTTGTCCGCGAGCCGGGTCAACAGGTCTTCGATCATCAGGCGGCGCATCTCGCTCTCCGCTCGCCGCGCCTGGTCCCGGTAGCGTCGAAGTTCGTGGCTCGCCACCTCGTCATGGGCCCGCTTCGCCCAGCCGTAGCCGAAGGAGGCCGGCGCATCGCCTGCTCCCAGCGGATTCTCGACGCGCCACTGCACGCAGTACTCGGCAAGGTCGCGCTCGGCCGCCCGGCCCTGCGTTCGCGCCGTCTCCGCCGCCTCCCGGGCGCGGGCGCGCCCGGCACTGGCCAGGCTCGCCAGCGCCTTGGCGTCGAGATCCGCCCGCTCGGCCCGCAGCGCGGTCAGCGCCCCCGGGTCGTAGGCGTCCGGACGCACGAGCCGGATGCGCATGCTGTCGCCGCCGGTCCAGCGCTGATACGCGGCCCGACGCGCTTGGAGCGCGGCACGGGCCGCCTCGCGGCTCGCCGCAACCTTGGCCTTCAAGCCAGCCTCCTCGCCCAGCAGAAGGTCCCGCTTCGGCTCCAGCACCTGGACGAGCTCGGTGAGATAGGCCGAGCGCTCCTTGGCGAGTTCCGCGAGCTCTGCTTCCAGCACGCCGGTCTCGGCACGCTCGACGCTCTCCCGCTCCGTGGTCAGGCTGCGCCGACGGCCCTCGATCGCATCCGCCTCCGCCCGCAACGCGGCGAGGTCGAGGCTTGTCTCGGACAGGCGCCGCGCGAGGGCGGCACCGATCCGGGCTGCTTCGCGCAGAACATCGGCCTCGGCCCGAGCGCGGCGTGCCTCGGCGACCGCCTGCTCCCAATCCTGGCGGCTCTCGACGGTCGGACCCCGATGGCCCCGGGTCATCATGAGCTGGACCGGGCGTACCACCGAGTAGGCCATGCCAGAGGTCGAGCGCCCGCTCGGCGCCACGGCCCGGCTCATATGTGCGAGGGCCGCATCGTTCGGGGCGAGATCGTAGCCCCCGAGGCGCGCGCCGAGGAAGGCCTGCGCGTGCGGATCGGCCGTCTCGATCAGCGCCAGCGGCCCCTCGTCGTCGCGCCCGCCGCGACGCCGGGCGGTATCCGTCGTCTTGACGAGGAGGCAGCGGTAGAACTGGCTCTTGCGCGCCTCGAGATGCGCGAAGGCTTCGTTGAGGCGGTCCGGCTGCACCACCAGAGCCTCGCGAGCGCCGCCGAGGAGGCCTTCGAGGGCCTGGCCCCATTTCGGATCGATGATCTCGGCGAGTTCGCAGATCGGCGTCGCCACGATGCCGAGGCGGGACAGTTCCTCGCGGAACGCCGCGACGTCGGAGGACAGGCGCGGCGCCGCCCCCCGCCCCGCGCTGGGTGCCGGGGCGCGGGACTGCGCCTCGTTCTCCAAGGCACGGGCGCGCAGCGCCGCGTCCTCCGCGGCCCGCTCGAGCGGCGTCGCGATCGGGGGCATTCCGGCCAGTCCAGCGAGCAGCGCGGCGAGCGGGCCGTCGGACCGCAGGGTCTCTTCCGGATTGGCTTCGCGTCGCAGGCCCGATCGGGCACAGGCCTCCACCAGGCGGGCAGCCTCCGGCGAGACCTGGCGGATCTCGCCGATGATCACCGAGAGCTTGCCGGTATCGAGGACGATCCCGACAAGGTCGGCGACCCGGGCGGCCAGATCCCGCCGGTCGCGGGCCAGCATTGCGAGGCCGGCGTTCGAGGCGGCGAGACGCCCTTCGGCGGCCGTGCCGGCGAGAAGCGCCTTCTTGCCGGCGATCTCGCCGTCGATCTCACGCACGAAACCCTGGCTGGTCGCGACGCTCTCGCGCGCGATGCGAAGTCGTTCGGCGACATCCTTGAGGGCTTGGCGGGCAATGACGGTATCGACGATGCGTCGACGCAGATCCGCATCGGCGGCACGCAGTTCTCCGAGAGCCGAGGCGAGGCTCGCCTCGGCCCAAGTCTCGTAGCGCCCGACGATCCGGGCCAGATGCGCCAGGCGCCGCTCCAACTCCTCGATAGTCTCGAGGAGGCGCCGCCAGGTCTCCACGGATTGCCGGATGCGTGCGACGTCCAGGGGCTCAGGTTCGAGCACGAAGGACCGGACGAAGGCCGACGAATCGAAGATCGGCTTGAACGCCACGGCGTTGGAGAAGGTGCGCAGGAAGTGGCGCGGCTCCGGGACCGCGGCCCCCTCACGCAGGATGCCGAGGAGTTCGGCCGTGAAGCGCTCGCCGGACGCGCGGTACTCGTCGAAGGTGGTTCCGCGGGTGCGAAGATCCTTGGCGATTTCCGTCCAGGGCGCGACGAAGCTACCGCCCGGCGCTTCCCGGACGTAATCGGCCACCTCGAAGCGGTGGCCCACATGGACGAACCGGGACAGGGTGGTCTCTCGACTATCCTCCGCCCGGGCCGCAAGCGCCAGCCCGGCGGACACGACGCGGCCCGTGGTCTCGTTCTCGAAGACCAGGACGATCAGGGTCTCGCAGGCTTCACGGGTGGGGCGCCCGCCCTCCGCCGGATCGCTGATCCAACCGAGGCAGTAATCGCGCACCGTCCGAGCGCTGCGTCCCGAAGCCGAGGCGTTGAGGGCGAGCCGGCTGGCATTGTTGCCCGCCAGCACCGTGCCGACCGCGTCGAAGATGGTGGACTTGCCGGCCCCCGTCGGTCCCACCAGCGCAGCCGCGCCCCGGATCCGAATCTGCTCGCGGCGGATCAGGTACCAGTTCGAGAGGACGATATCGGTAAGGCGGTACACGGCCGGCGCTGACGGTCCCAATTTCGAGAACACGCCCCTCGCATGAACGCTGCGCGCCCGGGATGCAAGCCGGTGCGCCCGCCCGCCTGGGGACGCGGCGCTCCGCGGCGCGGGCCGGTAGGCGATCGGATTCGCTCATGATGAAGACCGCGCAGCCTCAGTACCGCGTGAGCGTCGCCGGCGGAGGCGGCCTGGGCCGGGTACCTGCCATCACGACGTCCAAGCCGAACGACCGGTGCCGATCGGCATCCCTGATCGCCACGGAGGCCCTCGATCCCTAGCTGCCGAACCTGCTCACCGGAATGCTCAGGTCCGGTACCGGCGGGGCCAGGATCGCGGTGCTTTCCGGGCCGGCAGCGTCGGCCAGCCAGCCTCATCGGCTTGGCCTCGAACTCCGTGTGGAGCGTCGCCGCCGCTTGGTCGAGCATGTCTTGCGACTGCCCCGTGGCGGTCCGGCCGACGGGCGACAAGGACCGGTGCTCGAAAACCAGAAACCCAGGGGAGCGCGGACATCGAGGCCCTCTATGCCCAGAACCTTCGGCGCTTCCCACCGAAGCGTAACGTCCTGAATGTCCTCTGCAACCGCATCCGAAGCAGACCTGAGAGGTCAGGCTTCCTCGTCGCCGCGTGCGGCCCCCCAGGCCCGAACCTGATCCATCCAGGCGTCCGGCGACAACACCGCGATTCCGGGCATGACCATCAGGGGCGTGATCTTCTCGACCTTGTCACGCTCGCCCAGGCGCAGCCCTCCCTTGCGCGCGAACATTCGGAGGATCTCGGTGAGACGTGCTTCCTCCGGCGGGTCGCTTCGGGTGGCGGTGCGGATCGACTCGACGATGTCGTCGGTCGTGCATTCCACGACCCCCTCGGTGGTCACGCGATGGGCGCGCAGGCCTTCCTCGTAGGCAAGTCGCAGGGCGAGCAGCACCAGCGTCTCGTCCTTGCGCAGGCGCTCGGCCTGGGCATCGTGCCGGACACCTTCGAGCGGGACCCGCAGGCACACCATCTGATCGCGGTGCATCACCTCGAAATGGTAGCCGAGGCACGCGAAATAGGCCTGGAAGAACGGCGCGTAGTGCCGGGCGAGCTCGTAGGAGCGCCCGATGCCCGGTGTGCCGGCATAGACGCACTGACTTTTCAGGAGGACCTGGAGTGCCCGGATCAACTCCTCTTCCGAAGGCGCGCGGGCTCCGGGCGGCGGCAAGTCCTCGCCGTCGACGATGGCGCGAAAGGGTTCGAGCATGGCTGGCCTCGCGGCCGCGGGATCAACCCGCGCCGGCCCGTGTCTTTAACGCCTCGCAACGACCCGCGCCAAGGGACGTCGCTGCGAAGGGGTCACCAAGAGCGCGCCGCCAGTGTTGGATTGGCATTCAGGCGGCGACGGCCGGCGTTGCACGGAAGAGCGAGAGGCAGGCCGTGTCTCGGTGCATACTGAGGATCGAGGCGCGGTCGAGCGAGGGGTTCGCGGCGAGGACGCGCTGGACCTCGGCCACGATCGCCTCGTAGCGCGCGGGATCGTAGTTCGGCTCCAGCGGACTGACGGCGATGTAGGTTTCGACCACCAGGACCCGCTCGCAACGCTCACGGCCGACTTCCGCGGCGATCCAGGCGGACTTGATCAGGCATTTTGCGCTGGTCATGGACGAACGCTCCCGCAGTCTTCTCGGATTTCACCTCGCATCTGGCGCGTGAAATCAAGCGGAGCATGAACCCGTCACGGTATTTTGCCAAGTCCCGGGATTAAACGAAGATCGACAGTCGAACCGCTCCGAACGCCATTCAGGACGGGGGGATTTCGCGCAGGAATCCAGCATAGCGGCGGTGCGGCACCGAGGGACGTTGCTTTAGCGGCGCAGCGCCGGAGCCCGTTCCAGCAGGAAGTCCGGACAATCGAGCCAGCCATTCGAGACCCGTCCCTCCATGCGCGAGAGCCGGTAGCAGGCACGCAGGCTCCCGTCGAACAGCACATCGATCTCACGCAGCCGCTGGAAGACGACGAAATCGTCGACGTCGGCGATCTGGATCTGAGAGCCCCGGATGGCGCGTTCCGGCCCGAGCCGCGCCTCGACGAAGGCCACGATCCGCTCCGGCGTGACTGCGACGCGCTCCCGGAACGCGTCCTTGGCGGCGATGAAAGCCTCGATGACGGGATCGATCTCGATCTCGGGCAGCGGCTCGGACTCGATCGCCGCCCGGCGCAGGCGTGGGGCGTAGCAGTGCGGTTCGCCGATTGGCGGACGGAACAGCGAGACCTGAGGATCGGGCAGGCCGCCGAGGTCGTCATCGCCACCCGCCACCGCGCGCAGAGCTGCGGCCGTGCGTTCGATCCGGTCTGAATCCCGATGGTCGAGGTAGCGCAGGGTGGCGGCGATCCGGCGCTCGAGCCTGGCAACGATGTCGGCGACCGCGTCGAGGTGACGATCGAGGCCCTCGAAGATCGCCAGGATCTCCGCCAGATCGCTGCGGACCGCGCGCTCAGCCGTCTCCCGGTCGGGCGCCCGCCCCTCCCGGAGGCCCGCATCGGTCAAAGCGCGCAGGGTGAGGGGATCGCGCAGCGCGCGGCCGGCCTCGCGCACGATTCCCGACCGGAAGCGGAAGGGATTGAAGCGGGTGTGCAGCGTTCGGTAGTCGCTGACGAGATGGCGCGCGACGAACTCTTCGAAGTACAGGCGCAGGGCGACACCCTGGTCCGCCTCGCGGAGGATGCGCTCCTCGCTCTTGCGCATCGATCCGGCGAGGCTGCGCAGATGACTCAGGAAGGTGCGGGCCGACTTGGCGGCATTGACCAGCGCCTCGGAACGCTCGGCGGGATTGGCGATCGCGCTTTCCAGGCTGCCCAGCACATCGAGGACGGCACCGCCGTAGGAGCGCCGCTCCCCTCGGTCGAGGCGTGCAAGTTCCTCGATGACCATCCGGGCCTCGGGGTCGAACTCGACCACCGGAACGTAGCGCTCCCGCCGCTCCACCAGCCATCCGGCATCGAGAAGGCGGCGATAGACGACCGAGCGGCGCTCGCTCGGCTCGACGGTCCCGGAAGTTTCGTCGTCGATCTCTCGGTCGACGAAATCGGCGGCGAAATCGCCGATCGCTGACAGCAGTTCGCTCTTGCGCAGGGGTTCGGCGGTGTCTCCGAACACACGGGCGTGCAGATGCAGCAGGAGCGCCGCATTGAAGGCCCGACTCGGCGAGGCGAGCGGCTTGAAGAGATCGTCGGAGAGGTGCGTGAACAGCATGGCGGAACCGGCAGAGATCAGCCCTGCCCGGGGCGGAGAGTCAAATCGCTGAAGCGGCCTCGTGCCGATGGCCCTGAACTCGGGACGCGGACCGCGCGTTGTCCAGCGATCGTTCGCGTTCCGCGAAGCCGGTTGTTTTCGTGGAGTCTGCAATGTCTATCGGCCGCCGGAGCACCGTGCTCCTTGCCCTGTCCGTGCTCGCGCTTCCGCTGACTTACGAGGGGTCGGTCCATGCCCAACCGGCTGCGGACGCGGCCAGCGCCGGGTTTGCCCAACCACGTCCGGGGGCGATGCGGGGCTCCAAGATGATCGGCCTTCCAGTGGTCGGCATGGATCACGTACGGGTTGGATCGATTGAGGACGTGCTCATTGGCGACGCCGGAAAGGTCGAGGCCGTGGTGATCGGTGTCGGTGGCTTCCTGGGAATCGGTGAGAAGCTCGTGGCGATCCCCTACGACACGGTCGCCTGGAACATGAAGGACGTTCCCCTCACGAGCGGGCCGACCTCGGTGACCACGCCTGAGACCAAGCCCAGCACCGAAGCCGCAGCGCGCGTGCAGCCCGAGACCATGCCGGGGGCCGATACGACGCGCGAGGTCCTGGGTGCCGTCCAGAACAAGCACACCGATCAGGTTACCGCGACCACGGGCACGGTCGATGAGAACCGGAAGCCGACCGCCGATCGGGCCACGGTGCTGGCGGGCGGTGTGCCTCTCGAGGCCGAGATCCGCATGACAAAGGCGCAACTCAACGCAGCGCCGGCCTTCCAGTACGGGTCGGCTCGCAAGACAGACAACAAGACAGACAAGTAGCAGCGGAGACTGCGATGCCGATGACCCGCACCCTTACCAGCAGCGTCTTCCTGTGGACCGCGAGCCTCGGAAGCGCGCTCGCCCAGCAAACCAATCCCGCCCCGCCGATTCCCGAGACGGGACCCTCCGGCTCGAACTCCACCGCCGCCAATGCGGCCGCGACGGATTTCAACTGGATCTGGTTGAGCCTCGTCATCGCGGTCGTCGTGCTGGCGGTCTGGTACATCGCCCGGCGCAGACAATCGGGAAATCTTCGCTGATAGGACCGCACTCATCCGGTCTGACCATTCGCGGATGGGATCTGACAGGACGATACGCAGGATCACGCGGCGTCACCTGCGCAGTCGACATGAAGATTGTGCAGGCGAGCATCTGAATTGCGCTTCGTTCAGATCAGCAATTCGTGAACGTTGTTCCGGCGGTAGGCCGGTGGCGTTCAGCGAACCGACAGCTGGCGGGGCAGATGCTTCGCAACATCAACCGGGCCCGAGGGGCTCGGGGATTGGACAAGGTTCAGCACATGACCCAATCCAAATTGACCCTCGCCACCTTAACCGTCCTGATCTCAGCCTCTGCGGTGCTCCCGGGCTTCGCGCAGTCTGATGCTGCCATACAGCGCCGTGACAACGGAAGGGCAGCCGCGGAGCGACGCGACTTGAACCGCGCCGAGAGCTCGAGCGCCGACGATCGCCGGACTGTCGGGACCGACCGGGCGAGGCAATATCATGATGCCGCGGTCCTGCGCCGAGACGAACGGCGAGGAGACCGGGCCGCCATCGATCGGGATCAGGCCGTGGTCAATCGGGACGCAGCGGGCCTGCGCCGAGACAATCATGCTGCGGCGGAAGGTCGAAGTGCCGTGAACAGAGATCGTGCCCGGGCCGATCATGGCGCCGCCGTCGTTCGGCGGGATCGGCACTAAGCGAATTCTTGCGCCGGGCAATCCCTGGATTGCCCGGCAAATCCATCCGAGAAACCGCGCTGCGCTCGCGCCCGGATCGCTGGAGTGACACGGTGCTGCAGTCCTACGGAAATCGTCCATCGTAGGAGCCTGAAGGCGCAGCGATCACTCTGAGATGCCTTCTACGACGTCTGTGAAGCTCGCGGTCAAACCCTCACATCCGGGGCACCACGGGGAGCGATACAGACCGTAGGCGAAGAAGCAGCCGGCGAAGTTGGCGTAGCCGGTCGGGCCGGCATAATCGACGATCAGCTTGTCATCGACCTTCACCTTCAGCAGGCCCTCGCCACCCGCCCCATCGACGAAGTCGACGGAGACCGCGTAGGGGCGATCCCTCTGCAATGGGACGACGGCCCCCGGCCCCAAATCGACGTGGCGGCCCTGCTCCTGAGAGCCGGCCGCGGGGAAGGTTGCCAGATCGACGTAGAGCACTTCGTCCCGAGCGTGGGGGGCCTGCGGCTTGATCCCGATCGAGAAGGGCGGATTCCGCCAGCGTTCGCCTGGGCTTGGGCGCGCGTTGTATTGGCTGACGACGCACCAATCGTGCGTCATCAGCAGGCCCGGGAGCACGGTGATCGCGAAGCTGGCGTGCAACGCCTTGCCGGGTGGATGGATATCGCGTCGACTTGCGTCGAACACCGCCATCGCCCGAGCCGGCGCATCCTTCAAACGTCCCGCGTAATGACGCGCCTCATTGGCGGATACGTCACCCTTCTGGACGTTGAAGGTTCGCACCCGTCGGCCGCTGACCAACGCGTCCCGGCACGCCCCTCCTTTGACCGGACGGTCGAACCGCCATGCCGGCAGGATGAAGCGGACGCCGTGGCCGTCTTCCAGGATTTCCTGGCCGTCGGTGTGCTCGATGATGTCCGTCATGCTTCACAGATATGCCTCGTCGCGACGGGGCGACAAGGCGCTCGACATGGTGCCCGTGCCGTGCACGGAGGCGCGGCGATTGCCCCCTCCGAGCTGTCGTGGATGACGCCGGGTACCACGCCCGGGATGGGCCCAATCGCCGCTCACGCTCGACACCTGTCCGCATCGCTCCGTATCGATGTCAGGTCTGACATTCTGCGCCCCGCATTGCCGCAGCACCTTTCGCTCCCCGCCCGGGGTTCCGGTACTGAGGCAAGCGACCCCGATGCGGAGAACGAAGAGCGGCGGCTCGCCACGACGCGGGGTTCGGCGCTACCGACTGGCGTTGGGGAAGAACAATTCCTTGCCCTCGATTTTGTAGCTCGCGATCGCCGCCTGACCGTCGTGGGAGATCAGCCAGTCGATGAAGGCTTGGCCCTCCTTCGCCTTCACGGTCGGATGCTTGGCGGGATTCACCAGCATCACCCCGTAGGGATTGAACAGGCGCTTGTCGCCCTCGACCAGGATGGTGAGATCGCCGCGGTTCTTGAACGACAGCCAGGTTCCCCGGTCCGCCAACAGGTAGGCGTTCAGGGCCGAGGCGGTGTTGAGGGCTGGTCCCATGCCCTGGCCGATATCGCGGTACCAATCGCCCCTGACGGAGGCGAGATCGACGCCGGCCTCCTTCCAGGTCCGTAGCTCGGCGCTGTGGGTTCCGGAGCGGTCACCGCGCGAAACGAAGGGAGCCTTGGCCGCCGCGAGCTTGCCGAACGCCGCGACCACGTCGCCCCCGCGGACGCCGGCCGGGTCGGATTTCGGGCCGATCAGGACGAAGTCGTTGTACATCACGTCCCAGCGCTTGGTGGCGAAGCCCTCGGCCAGAAACTTCTCCTCGGCCGGGCGGTCATGAACCAGGACCACATCGGCATCGCCCCGGCGGCCCGCGTCGAGGGCCTGGCCGGTACCGAGGGCGACGACCTTCACGGCGATCCCTGATTTCGCTTCGAAGAGTGGCAGCAGCTGCTTGAACAAGCCCGACTGCTCGGTGGACGTGGTGGAAGCGACGACGATGGATGCGGGTTCGGCCCGGACGCCGGATGCGGCACCGAGCGCGAACAGGAGGCCGAAGGTCAGGAGGCCGCGGCGAAGGATGTCCAAGGGAGTTCTCCGGTGATGTAGGCCCGCGTCTCGGGGGCTCGGGGCGAGGTGAGAAGTGCTCGAGTCGGGCCCTGCTCGACGGCTCGCCCGCGGGCGAGCACGACGACGTCAACGGCGAGCCGCGTGACCTGTGCGAGATTGTGCGAGACCAGCACGACCTTCGTGCCCTGCCGCGCAATCTCGGCGATCAGGCCCTCGACGAGTTCGGTAGCGCCCGGATCGAGATTGGCGGTCGGCTCATCGGCGAGGAGGAGATCGGGTTCGACGGCCCAGGCCCGCGCGAGGGCCAGACGCTGCTGCTCGCCGCCGGAGAGGCGGGTCGCCGGCGCCGCGGCCCGATCGCCGAGGCCGACACGCGCCAAGGCAGCTTGGGCGCGCCGTGCTCGCTCGTCCCGAGACAGAGCCAGAGGCGTCAGCGCGAGCGCGACATTGGCAAGCGCGCTGGCTCGCAACAGCGCCGGCCTCTGGAACACGAAAGCGCGGCGCACCGGGCCTTCGCCGACAATTCGCACCGAACCGGCATCGGGCGCGAGTAGGCCGTCGATGACCCGCAGCGTGGCACTCTTGCCCGCGCCGTTCGGCCCGATGAGGGCGGTGATGCCGGCAGCGGGAATCTGGGCGCTCAAACCATCGAGGATGGTGACTCCGTTCCGGGAGAGGACGAGGTCGCGGAGTTCGATGGCGGGCATCGGCTCAGCCGTAGGCGCGCGCGGCGTGGGCGCGCAGGATCGCCGCCACCGCGTTGACGAGGATGACGAGCCCGATCAGCACAAGACCGAGCGCCAGGGCCAAGCTCAGATCGCCTTTCTGGGTCTCCAGCGAGATCGCCGTCGTCAGCGTGCGGGTATGACCATCGATGTTGCCCCCGACGACGAGGACGGCGCCGATCTCCGAGATCGCGCGGCCAAAGGCCGCCAGGGCCGTCGTTACGAGGGAGAATCGCGTGTCGTAGATCAGTGCGATTCCCCGGTGCGGGGCCGATAACCCGAGCGAGCGCAACTGCTCACCGAGATGCGCCTCGGCATCGGCGATCACCTGCCGGGTGAGCGCCGCAACGAGAGGCGTCGCCAGTGCGGCCTGGGCCGCCACCATTGCACCCGGGGTGAACAGGAGGCCGAGCGATCCCAGAGGGCCGGAACGCGATAGCAGGAGGTAGAGCACCAGCCCGACGATGACCGGGGGAAGTCCCATGAAGGCATTGAGGAGTCCGACCAGGATCGATCGCCCTGGAAATATCGCGACCGCCAGAAAGGCCCCCAGCGGGATTCCGACAGCGAGCCCGATGCTCACGGCGGTGAGACTGACGCGCAGGGAGAGCCACGCGATCGCGAGGACGTCGCGGTCGAGGATCGCCAGACGCGAGATCGTCTCCTCAAGGGTCTGTAGCATCGTCACCGGGCTGCGCGGGGCCCCGCGGGATGATACGGGGTGACGGGAAAGATCAATAGGAAAGACATTGCCGATGCGGAAACCGAGCGCTTTCACGCTGCAGGCCGACGGCGATTGGAACGGTCTCGGGCTGCGGCCAACCTTCGCGCTGCTGGACGCCCTTTCCGCGTCAACCTCTCTGCTCGTCGCCGCGCGAAGACTTGGGATATCCTACCGTTCGGCCTGGAGCCGGGTCTCGACCCTCGAAGCCGTTATCGGACAGCCGGTGGCGATCAAGACCAAGGGTCACGGCACGGTGCTCACGCCCTATGGCCGCCATCTCCACGCCGTGCTTTCGGAGATGTACGATCGCCTCAATCCCTTCCTCGCCGCCGAGGCGGACCGGATCTCAGAAGCCTTGCGCGCCCTGGAGGCCCCACGGCCCGCCCCTCTCAGGCTTGCAGCGAGCCACGATCCCCTTCTGCTCGGCGTCGTCGAAGCGCGGCCGGACGTCGAGCTCGCCATCGCCGGCAGCCTCGATGCCTTGGCGCATCTGCGTACCGGGAGCGCGGATGCGGCGGGTTTCCATTACGGTTCCGAGGGCCCGGCGCCCGACCCGTTCGATGCCCTGTTCCGCGATCCGGACCTGCGCGTCAGGCCGTTGTTCCGGCGGCAGCAAGGCCTGATGCTCCCGCCCGGCAACCCGCACGGGGTGACCAACGTCCGTGACATTGCCCGCCTCGGCCTGCGCTTCGTGAACCGTCAGCGCGGCGCCGGCACGCGGATCTGGTTCGAACGTCTCTGTGCCGAGGCCGGTCTCGAAAGTCGCGCGATCCGTGGGGCGCAAACCGAGGAGTTCACCCATCAGGCCGTCGCTGCCCTCATCGCCACAGGCGCTGCGGATGTCGGCATGGGCCCCCCTGCGATCGCTGAGCGCTTCGGTCTCGCCTTTCAATCCCTGGGATGGGAAACCTACTTCCTAGCGGCCCGCGTCACCATCGACGCGGCGGTACTGGCGGACTTGACGGAGGCCGTCGAACGGGCGGCTTCCACCACCCTCGGCTACCAGAGCATGGCATGCGGGTAGAAGGTGAGCATGTCTCCGGTGGCCACGGCCGTCACCGCATCGTCCAGTTCCACGAGCCCGTCGGTCTCCGTGAGCGAAGAGAGCACACCGGCGCCCTCGCGGGGGTACTTCATCGCCTCCAGAACGGCATCAGGTCCGGGCGAGACGCTGACGCGGACGAACTCGCGTCGGCTCGCCTTCTTGCGATAGGTGAAGGCCGCCCGGACAGGTTGGCCGAGGGGCTTGATGTCGTGAGCGCCACCAAGGCGCGCGAGAAGCGGTCGCACCACGAAGAGGAGCGTGACGTAGACGGCGCCGGGATTGCCTGGCAGGCCGACGAACGGCGTGCCATCGACGACCCCCATCGCCACCGGCCGACCAGGCTTGATTGCCAGGCGCCAGAACATCAGAGCGCCGACCGCCTCCACGGCGGTCTTCACGTGGTCTTCTTCCCCGGTCGAAACGCCGCCAGAAGTCAGGATCAGGTCATGATCCCGGGCGGCCTGCCGCAGGCGCACGGCGAGGGCCTCGGGTTCGTCGCGCAGGATACCGAGATCGGCGACCTCGGCTCCGAGGCGGACAAGCAGGGTCGCGAGCATCACGCGGTTTGAATCGTGGATCGCGCCGGAGAGAAGCGGAACACCCGGCTCGGTGAGTTCGTCGCCGGTGGAGAATAAGGCGACCCGCAGCCGTGTACGCACGGCGATCCGATCATGACCGCAGGCGGCCGCAAGGGCGAGATCCTGCGGCCGCAGGCGCCGCCCCGCCGGAATTGCGCGGGCCCCGCGAGCGATGTCCTCGCCAGCGTCCCGAGCATTGGCACCCCGCTTCAGCCCGGACGGCAGCACGACCACGTCGCCTTCGCGGCGCACGTCCTCCTGCATGAACACCGTATCGGCCCCGGGCGGCATCGGAGCGCCGGTGAAGATCCGGATCGCGCCGCCGTCGCCCCGGATCCCTTCCGCGGCCATCCCTGCGGGGAGCCGACCGCGGACCAGGAGGCGCGTCTCGCCCTCCGGGTTGAGATCGCCGTGGCAAATCGCGTAGCCGTCGACAGCGGAATTCGGAAAGGGCGGCACGTCGTGGAGCGCCAGGACAGGCTCGGCCGCAACGCGTCCGTCGGCCTGACCGAGTGGCAGCCACTCTGTCCCGGCCAGGACCGGCAGCCGCTCCGCGATCAGGGCCACGGCGTCCTCGATGCGCATCAGCGCGCCCCCGAAGGCGAAGCAGTCGTCGGTCAGTTGGGCCATGGCCCCTCCACGTGCGCCAGCGCCGTCTCCAGCGGTTCTGCCAGGGCGAGGACGAGATCGGCGATGCGCGCGATATCGTCGAGATCGACCATCGGGACCCTCGCATCCGTGAAGGTCTGATCGCTGGCCACCGCGACGATCCGTGGGTCGTCCGGGTAGATCGGTGGCTTGCCGTTTGCGGCGCGGTGGACTTCGAGCTTGGCATGCGCCTCCCGCTTGAAGCCCTCGACGATGACGAGATCGCAGGGAGAGAGCCGGCGCAGGAGGTCGCCGATCCGCGCTTCCGACCCGTCGCCGATCTCGTGGATCTGGACCCAGCGACGCGACGAGGACACGATGACCTCCGACGCGCCGGCCTCGCGGTGGACGTAGGAATCCTTGCCCGGATGATCGACGTCGAAGGCGTGGTGCGCGTGCTTGATCGTTGCAACCTTCACTCCGCGCGTCACCAGCAGCGGGATCAGCCGGGACAGCAACGTGGTCTTTCCCGCGCCGCTCCAGCCCGCGAGACCGATGACCCCGGCGGGATTCACGATGCCTCCGCGGGTAAGAACCCGGCTTCGTTGAGGAGGATATGAGTCTCTGGTTCGCGCAGGCAGGCGAGGAAAGCGGCCAAGGCCGGCCGGCCGCGGTTTTCTGCGCGGTAGGCGAAATCGTAGCGTTCATGCGCGAGCGGCAGGAAGCCGAGGCCGTAGGCTCGCGCCACCGTGGCGATGGCGACGCCCCAATCCGCGCGCCCCTGAGCCACCGCCGCCGCCACGGCGTTGTGCGAACGCGGCTGGTTCCAGAACCCGGAGGGGCGGGCACCCTTAAGAAGGCCGTCAACCAGGGCACGGGTGCCCGAGCCGGTATTTCGGTTCACCATCACGGTCGCGGGTTCGGCCAGGGCCGCGGCAACAGCTATTTGCGGCGAGCGGCCCTCGAACAAGGGATGTCCAGGCCGGAATACGATACCCTGCAGGCGGCCCCAGCCTTCGGCCAACGCCATTCCGGGCGCCAGGAACGGCCGGTTGTAAACACCCGTCTCGGCGTCGAGGAGATGCATCGCGGCGAGGTCGCACTCCCCCCGATCCAGGGCGGCGAGCCCCCCGGCCGAGCCGACCCAGATGGGCCGTACGCGGAGCCCGCGCTCCGCGAGCCGCCCGATCACCTGGTCGAGCCCGACGCAGTGACTGCCGATGAGGGTCAGATCCGGCGGTCGAACGCCGGCGCCGAGGCGGGTGACGGACACCGTCTCTCCGGCTTCCAGGCCGGCTCTGGCGGCGGGAACCGCGAAGAAGCCATCGGCCTGTGAGAAGGCCGTGACCGAGCCCGATCCCTTCGGAAGCGGCAAGGCACGCAGGCCGTCCTCCGTCTCTGCCAGGGCGGCCATCACGAATTCGGTACGTCCGCGCTCGGAGAACACGCGCTGCGGCAGAACTGCCGTCACGGTGCTCTCCTCCCGAGGGGGAAGACCGGCCATCGCCCGCATCAGCGGCACGACGATATCGTGGAAGGTGAACATCGCGGACGTCGGAAAGCCAGGGAGGACGACCACGGGCGTCTTCCCCGCCACTGCGAGGCAGAGCGGCTTGCCGGGCTTCAGCGCGACCCCGTGCACGAGGATGCCGGGTTCGCCGAGGCGCTGAAGGATGCGGTGTGAAACGTCGCCCGCCCCCTTCGAGGTCCCTCCCGACAGGACCACGAGGTCGCTGTCGGTGATGGCGGTGCGGAGGGCCTTGTCCAGGGCGATCTCGTCGTCCCGCACGATGCCGAGCGGCCAGACGCTACCACCGTTCTCGGTCACGGTCGCGGCCACGATCAGTCCATTGGAATCGTAGATCGCGCCGGGCTTCAGTGGCTGGCCCGGCGCGACCAGTTCGTCGCCAGTCGACAGAACGGCGACCCGGGGGCGGCGGACGGCGTCGATCACGGCGAGACCACAGGCGGCCAGCATGCCGATCTCCCTTGCGGTGATCAGCATGCCCTTGCGCAGGACGGTTTCGCCTGAGGCCATGTCGGATCCGGCATAGCCGATGAATTGGCCGGGCCGGGCCGGACGGACCAGATCGATCGCGAGGCTGTCGGCACGGAACTCGGTCTGCTCGACCATTACGACAGCATCGGCGCCGCGCGGGACGACGCCGCCGGTGGCGATCGGCGTCGCGGTGCCGGGGGTGACGGCCACAGCCGGCGCGACCCCGCACGCGAGGATCTCGCGGTTGAGGGTCAGGCGACGCGGCTGCGCCTCGTCCGCGCCCTCGGTATCGCCAGCGCACAGCGCGAAACCGTCCACGAGGGCGCGGTCGAAGGGCGGCACGTCGATGGGCGAGGCGACATCGTGGGCCAGGACGCGCCCGAGTGCTTCACCGAGGGGAATCGTCTCGGCGGCGAGGGGGGCGTGCGGAACCGCTGAGCGGAAACGCTCGATGGCCTCCTCCCGGCTGACCACGGTCAGGAATTGTTCCTGGCGTGCAGCCTGCGCCAGCAGGTCCAGGAAAGCGTCTTCCGTCGCCGCGGCGTTGGTGGGTACGGCCTCCTTCACAGCGGGAGACCTTGAACGACGCTGCCCTTTGGATAGCCTTCCGAGTCCGGTTCGACGAGGATCACCGCATCGGCCTGGATCAGGCTGGCCAGCGCAAGGTCGCGACCACCCAGTGGCAGGAGCCCGTCCGGCATCCGTCGCGCGAAGACGATTTCGCTCATTCCAATGGTCGAGGCGATCTTGCTCAGGAGCGGGGCTCTGCTCCCCAACGGGGGCCGAGCTCCGGCGAGTGCTGCGATCATCGGGCGCGCGAGGGTGACGAAGGCGCTGAGCGCCGCGTCGGGCCGCCCTGGCAGCAGAACGACGGGGCGCCCTCCGACCTCGCCGAAGCCCGCGCTGTCCCCGGGCTGGAGGGCGATGCCGTGTACCCGCGTCGTTCCCGCGAGAGCCAATCCGGCAGCGGCATGGTCGTTGTGTCCGAAACCTGTCCCACCGATCATCAGAACGGCGTCACCTTCCTGTGTCCGGAGCACATCCGCGATCGCGTCCGGTGTGTTGGCCGCCATGATGCCGACCACGACGGCGCCGGCCTCGGCGACCCAATGCGCCAGAAGGGGGGACACGGTGTCAAGCTCGGGTGCGCCCGCAACGATCAGGGTCAAGCGCGGACGGCGCAGCGCGATGCTTGCGAACCCAGCCGCCTGAAGGGCCAGCCGGTGCAGGGCCGTCACCCGCTGACCGGTCGCAAGTAGCAGGGTGTCAGACGAGGCTTCGGCGCCGATCGCACGCACACCTTCACCGACCGCGACCTCGTCCACGATGGACGATCCGTCGAGGGCTTCAGGCGGCAGGATCGTATCGGCATCTTCGAGCAACCGCGCGCCGGCCTCGACCCAGAGAGGACGACGCCCGGTGAGGATCGGCGCAAAGGGCGAGGCGCCGACAACGTCAGCGCCGCGCACGGCCCAACCGTCCCGCAGGGCCGTCGGAAATTCCGGGATGGCCCGCGGCGCATGACAATCCACCGCGCCGGTCCCGCCAACGGCCTCACCGAGCGGTACCGCCTCCGGTGTGACCGGGGCAAGATGCTGTGTCAGCAGATGAACGGCCTGCATCAGGGGCATGAGGGCCGAGGATGCGGTCCGGCGCTGGCCGGGTGCCGATGCGGGCGAGCCGGCCTCCGTTTCGAGGGCGCTGCGGGCGGAAGCGATCATGCGTCGAGCGATGCGCCATCGTCGGGCGATGATCAAGCGCCCACCGGGTATACCGCGTCACCGGGTCCCGTCTTCGCGCAGCGACATCTGCCGGGCGGATCGTCTAGGTTCGCGCGCCGGACCGGGATCCCGGCGTATGATCGCGAGGGATGCGTTGCAGATATTCGGCAAAGCCTTGGCCGATCGGGCCCCGTCTCTGCGGGCACTCGCCCTCTGCTTCCTCGTCACCGCCTCGTCTGGATCACCCGCAGCGGCGCAATTGCGCGGACATGGCGGCCCGGTTCGAGCCTTGGCCGTCGCGCCGGGTGGTGCCGTTGCGATTTCGGGCGGCTTCGATCAAGCCGCGATCCTGTGGGCGATCGACAGCGGCGCGGCGCTTACCGTCCTGCGCTTTCACGATGGAGCCGTGAACGCGGTTGCGGCCTTATCCGATGGCGCCTTTGTCACCGCCTCGGAAGATGGCCGCATCGCACTCTGGCGCGCCGGACAGCCGGAGCCCGAGCGGGTCTTTACCGAACATTCGGGGCCGGTGGCGGCACTGGCCGTCTCGCCCGACGGATTGCTCCTCGCCTCGGCCTCCTGGGACGGGACCGCCCGCATCCGCCCGCTGACCGGCGGTCCGGTCCGCGTACTGGCGGGGCATCAAGGCAACGTGAACGCCGTGGGCTTCCTGCCGGACGGACGGCCGGTCACCGCCGGCTACGACGCCACCTTACGGATCTGGCCCCAGGCCGACGACCCGGCGGGCGTGACCATCGTCTTCACGCTGCCCACCATCCTGAACGCGCTGGCGGTGATGCCGGACGGCGAAATTGCGGTCGCAGGCGGGGATGCCGTCGTACGCCTGTTGCGCCCTGACGGATCGGCCCGGGCGTCGGTCAATGTCGGGCCGAACCCGGTGATTGCGCTCGCGCCCTCCCCCGATGGGAGCCGGATCGCCGCCGCCACCGCCGGTGGCGCAGTCGCCGTGATCGATCGGAGATCGGGCGCGATCCTGCACCGGCTCGTCGGGCCGGGTCTGCCGGTCTGGTCCATCGCCTGGCGCCCGGACGGACAGGAACTCCTCACCGGGGGCAGCGATCGGCTCATCCGACGCTGGGATGCTCGAACCGGAGAGCCGATCGGCCCCCTGGCAATGCCCCGCCCGGCGGATGCCCTGGCCGTCTACCATGGGGACCGCGGCGCCGAGGTGTTCCGCGCCTGTGTTGCGTGCCACGCCCTCACGTCGGAAGACGGCCCCCGCGCCGGACCGACGCTCGCCGGCATCATGGGCCGGCGAATCGCCACCGCGACGGGCTACCGCTATTCCGACGCCCTGAAGGGTATGGACATCGTCTGGGACGCGCGGACGATCGCGCAACTCTTCGAGGTCGGCCCCGCCCGTTACACCCCGGGGACACGCATGCCGGAGCAGACGATCAACCGGGCGGAAGACCGGGAGGCACTGGTAAAGTTCCTAGAGCACGCGACCACGACGCGCTGAGATCGGATCACAAAGTCCGGACCATGTAATGAGCCGCGCTGCCGTAGCTGGCGAGTTTCCTGGCCATTCCGTCGCTCGGCTCGCGGATCCGAAAGCCGTGGTGCTCCCAGAACGATACGGTTCCGTTGACCGCCACCAGGGCGAGGTCGCGGAGCCCGGCCTCCCGCATCCGATGGATCAGGAGCGCCAAACCCGCTCCCGCATGCCCGGCTCCGGCGAGCGCCGGGTCGATGCCGAGGTCATGGAGATAGGCCCCGCCCCCCGCCGGCGGCACGGGCGCAAGCGACCGGTTCAAGGGCGGAATTCGCCCGAGAGGCCAGGGATATGCGATGGCGTATCCCGACACGCCCGCATCTGCGTCGCTCAGGGCCAGACACAGGCCGGAGCCCAATGCGAGCCGTTCGGCAAAATGCACCGCATCCTCCGGATGGTCCGGAAACAGCCGATCGGCCAGGGCGACAACCTGCCTAAGGTCGCGCGCCGCCATGCTCCGCCATGTCCAGGCGCCCATAACAGAGCCTGATCCGGCTAGATCGCCTCGCCGCGAGCGGCACGCTCACGCAGGTAGTCCTCGGTGGTGCGCGGACGGGCGCGTTCGGGTCCGGCATGGGGATCGAAGCCCTGGTTCACCGCGACCTTGACACGACAGTCTTCGCACATCATCAGGGCCTGCACGCGCGCCTCGCCCGCTTCGCCCCGGAACATCCAGTGCCGGTCGCGCAGCTTCTCCACCACCCGCTCGATCGTACTGCGAGTGCCGAAGGGTTTGGCGCAAGCGATGCACGCGAAGGGCTCTTCCTCCTTCACCACACGTCGTGGTGCGGCCCAGGCCTCGAAATCGACGCCGGGCTTCAGGGTGATGACACTCTCCGGGCAGGTATTGGCGCAGAGCCCGCATTGTACGCAGAGGCTCTCCTCGAAGGCGAGGAACGGCCGGTCGGTACTGTCGGACAGTGCATGGGTCGGGCAGGCACCGACGCAGGCCAGGCACAGCGTGCAATCCTCCGTCCGGAACTCCAGGCCTCCGAATGGAGCGCCCGCGGCCAGTGGAATCCGCGTGACCGGCTCGGGAGCGGCCGCATGCATCTCGTTGAAGGCAAAGCGCAAAACTTCTCGCTTGCCGCCGACGGGCATGAAGCGAGAGGGCGCGCCCGCCGCCTTTCCGCTCGGCTGCGCCGCCAAGGTGGCGCCCAGAACGTCGGGGTCGTCGGTCTCGACCAGGGAGACCATCGGCTCGGAGATCCCGCTGCCATAACCGAGTCCGCGCGCCAGGGTGTCGCCGAGGGCCACCGCTCGGCGCAGACTGTCGAGGTCATGCTTGGGTCGGTCGCGGCCAAGAATTCGGACTCCAGCGGCGCCGTAGGCAAAGAGAGCTGCGAAGGCCTCCGGACCCAGTTGCGTGATCTCGTTCACCCGCACGGGCAGGACGCGAGCCGGCAAGCCATCGCCATGCCTCGCAAGCGCGTCGATGAGGGGCTCGCCGTGGTCGCCGTCGTGGAACAGGATCACCGCGTCATGCCCACCGGCCGCTTGATAGGCGACCATGAGCGTCCGCAGCCGCCGCATGAGCGCATCGGCCGGCGGCAGCGCATAGGCGGCAGCCCCGGTCGGACAGACCGAGGCACAGTTCCCGCATCCGGCGCAGATATAGGGATCGATTGCCACCGTATCGCCGGCCGGCGAGATCGCCCCCGTCGGGCAAACCTCGAGGCAGCGGGTGCAACCGGTGATGCGCGAGCGCGAATGGGCACAAAGCTCGGCGTGGAAATCCACGAAGCGCGTCTTGTCGAAGGTGCCGACGAGGTGTGACCCCTCGGCGATCATGCGCTCGACCGCCGCCGGATCTCTCGGATCTGCGCGCAGATAGCCGAGCCGAACTTCGTGGGCCGGAAACAGGGGGGTGCCCCCGGTAACGTCGATGACGATGTCGCAGGTCGAATTCGCGCCGTTTCGGCTCGGTCCGAAAATGAGCTGCGACCGCGACGATGGAGCCGGCAAGGCGTAATCGTCGATGCGCAACGCGAAAGCCCCGAGCCTTCCCTTGGCACCGGCGATCGTACCCTGCACGATCGGAAAATCGTTGCGCATGGGCGGCTCGACCGTTCCGGGCCGGCTCAGCAGCACCGTGACGTCGAGGTGTTCCGCAAGACGACGGCCAACCTCGATGGCGGCTTCGTCACGACCGTAGATCAGGGCGACGCCCTGACTTTCGATCGCGACGGTAGCGGCATTCGGGACGGGCTCGGCGCTCGCAGCGAGCAGAGCCGCCATCTTCGCGCCAGCCTCGTGACCGTGGATCGACCAGCCTGCCGTCTCCCGGATCTTCGCGTACGCCACCCGGTCCTCGGCGCCGAGTTCGGATGCGACTTCGTCGAAGAGGGGCGACTGCAGGGTACAGGAAACGGTGACCGCGCCACCCCCCTGAACCGCAGCCCGAAAGCGGTCGAGTTCGCGGCCGCAGAGCTGATCGGCCAGCTTGAGCGTCCCGCCACATCCCCGCCCGATCGTCTCGGCGTCGAGCGACATCGTCTTCTCGCAGGAGCAGGCGAATACGATACGATCGGACACGGACGAACCCTGGATGGATTTGGAGGACGCTGACGCAGACGACGGCCGGAACAGCGGTGGCCTCTTCGCGTCGTCGTTCGTATCGCATATACTCAAATGGTTCAAAACTGCGATCCGACACCGGAGCGCAGCGACGACACGTCCCGCGCGCATCTTGCGTCTTGTGACTTCGTCGTCGGCTGAACATGTCGGGTGCGCGTATCCCTCCCGCAACCAATCCCCCGTGAGTCTTGCCGTTTCCGTGATGACAGCCCTGGACCTCGACGTTCCATCGACGGCACTCGCCCTGCCACCAGCCTTCACCGGCCGGTTGGTACAGGGTGCCTGCGATGCCTTCACGGAAGCCTTGGCACTGGTGGGGCGAGACGGGTCTGACGCGGCAGGCACCCTCATCCTCACAGAACGCGCGAACGTGCTCGACTTGGCAGTGGTGCTGGCGCCGGACGAGCCCCTGGGTTCGGCGCGCCGTGCATTCCTGGCAGCCATGACGGCCCTTGCCGACGCTGTCGGCGCACACGGCCCACCGGAAATGCCGCTGACCTTCGGCTGGCCGGACGTTCTCGTTTTCGACGGAGCCCGGCTCGGCGGCGGACGGTTGGGCTGGCCCGTTACCTGCGCCGAAACATCCACGCCGGACTGGCTCGTCTTCTCGGCCATGCTCATTCTCTCGAAGGCCGGCACCGGCGATCCGGGGCTCACCCCTGGCTCGACGGCCCTCGATGAGGAGGGATTTCCCGCCGACATCCGTTATCCGCTGGTCGAGAGCTTCGCCCGCAATCTCATCCGCACGTTCTCCCTGTGGGCCGAAGACGGCTTCGACGGGATCGCAGCCCGCTACCTCGCGCATCTGCCGACCCCTTCGGGCGTGTCGGTCCGCATCGATCGAGAGGGTGACGTCATTCTCGGGGAGTCCGAGCGCTGGTCTCTGGCGCGGCTGCTGCGCGAACCGGCATGGCTCGATCCGGAAACCGGGACGGTCCGCCTATGACGGCGCTCAAGTTACCGCGCACATTGCGGCTCGACCCCTCCGACAACTTCGTCTTCGCCCATCCGGCCGAGCCGGGAGAATGGGCGGTGACGGGATCGTTTCTCTTCTGGGACCAGGACCTTCCCGCGCTGGAGGGGAAGGCGCGCGCCGCCTTTCGGTCCGGTTTCGTCGGGGTGACGTCGCTCGGTTTCTCGACCCTTGTGGTGGTGAGCGAAGCGTCCGAAGCCGAGCGCGATGCGGCGGTCGAAGATCTGGCTCGGCATATCCAAGAGCGGCTCGGTGCCCCGGACCGAGCGACCGCGCGCGCCGCGGCCCGCGAGGAGATCGACTTCGCCGCCTCCCTCTGCGGCGTTCCCATCGGAAGCGTCGTGGCGATGCATCGGACCCAGACGGACGGCGAGATCTCGGAAGCCTTCCGGACGCTGCACCAGCGCGATGCCGGAACGCCCGGAGCCGACCGCCTGCACGCCCATGCCCGCGCCTTCCGATTCGTCGAGACCGATGAGGAGGAGCCCGAGGAACGGGCCGACCTGATCGGTCTCGCCCGGGCTTCCACGTCCTCGGGAACCTGATCGATGCCAGCCTTCGTACCGGGACAGACCCTGCCATGACCGAATTCTGGGTCTCCAGCGGCCACCACCTGACGCAGCGCACCGAGGGTGGTGGGTTGGCCGTCACCGACGAACTGATCCTCGCCTATCTCGCTCGCCCGGAAGTGTTGCCGCCCGACGACGCCTGCGCTGCGGAGCGCGACCTCTATGCCGACCTGCTCGCTCACCCCCGCCGCCCCGTGGCGCCGGAGGCCGTGACGGCCATTGCCGATCCGGACGCGCGGGAAAACTGGGAGGTGCTGCTCGCCTTCCGGGACCGCCTGCTGGCCGCGCGCTCGATCGAGGCGGCTTATCTCGGCATGGTCAGACAGGGCCTGCAGGGCATTCCCTCGTTATTTCTCAACCAGTTGGTCCACCTGATCCTGCGCAATGCCCTCGACGGCTGCGACGACCCGTTCGTGCTGCGCGCAGCGGAACTGCTGTTCCGGCCACAACGGATCAGTCGCCTCGACGGCGCCGTTCTCTTGGCCGATGCGGAGGTGATCGAGGCCCGGGAGGGGAGTGCGCCCCTGTCGCCGCTGGTGAGCATGCTGGGCAAGGACGCGGCGAACGAACTCGACGTTCTGAACGAGGACAACGCCTGGAGCTACTGGAGCCGCTCCGACGCGTTCTCGATGGCGCTGAACCTCGGCTCCAGCGTGCGCAGCCGCGAGGCGCTCGCCCGGGTGATCGAGGCCTTCGTCGGACACCTCCTGAACGTCGAGGTTCGGGTCAACCCCCTCGACAAGCTCGAGGATTCCGACTGGCGCTGGTTCGTCGGCCTGGATGCGGAAGCGACGCGGATCGGCAACGCCCTCTGGCGCGGAGACCCGGTCTCGAGCGCCGATCAGGAGCGCGTCATCGCGCTCTTCAGCCTGACATTCGCCGACCGGACGCGCCTCGAAGACTCGGTCGGCGACCGTCCGGTCTACCTCCTGCTGGCGGCAACGGGCGCGAACCTCGTGACGCTGAAGCCGCAGAATTTGATCGCAGGCCTCCCCCTCAAGACAGCGCAGGCGCCCTGCTGATGCCGAACGATCCGACAATCCCCGACGACGAGCGGACCGGACCAGCGCCGGACGAACCCGCGCAGGAGCGGGTCCCGCCGCAGAACCATTTCGAGGTCGGTATCCTCGTCGCCCGCCGGCGCCTGCGCGGCCCCTGGGCGACCCATGCCTGGCTGCCGGTCGCGGCACTGCCGGCGGCGCCCCCCGTGGCGAACTGGACCCAGCTCGCAGAAACCGAAGCGGAATCAACGTTCTACGCCGGATCCTACGAGGTTCTCCTGCACCCTGCGGAGACCTCGCATTATCGCGACAACCTCGTGTCCGGACGTCCATCCCTCTGGGTCTCGCTGCGCAAACTCGGCGAGGATGCCTACGAGATCGCCACCGTGACGGCGGACCCCTACGAGGGCGAGGCCATGGCGGAAGGGATCGGGGAGATCGTGGAGGCTGTCCCGATGCCGAACGAGTGCCAGGGCATCCTGCGCGCCTTCTTCGAGGCGTTCCATGTGGAGCGGAAGTTCGAGAAGCGGAAGCGCGACCGCGCCGATCCGGAAGCGCTGGCGCGGGGCGGTCAGGGCAAAGGACGCGGCGAATGAGCGACGGCCTTCTCTCACGCTGGGCGCGACGCAAGCAGGAGGTTCGTCGGCGCGAGCGCGAGCAGGCGGTCGCGGAACCGCTCCCGACCGAACCGCAAGCCGTTGACGACGCTCAGGTTTCTTCGGAACCGGCGATCGACGACGAGAGCCTGGCGGACGCGATCGCCCGGTTGCCGAAGATCGAGGATCTGACCGCGGAGACCGAGCTCGCTCCGTTTCTCAGGGTGGGGATTCCGGCGGCTTTGCGCAAAGCCGCCCTGCGGCGGATGTGGTCCGTCGATCCGGCGATCCGTGACTTCGTGAGCGAGGCCCGCGAATATGCCTATGACTGGAATACGCCCGGTGGGGTGCCGGGGCTCGGCCCCATGCTCCCCACGGACGACATCAAGGCGATGGTCGAACGGATCATGACCGGCCACGCCCCGCGACGGGTCGAGGAGCCCGCCGGTATCCAAGAGGGTGTCGTCGAGGTCACACCGTCCACCGGACCGGATGCGGACGAACCGAAGACCGAGACGCAAAATCTGGCGGCACCCGACGGACTCGCCGATCCGGACGTGCTCGCATCCCCGGAGTTGCCGACGCACGTCGGCGTCGCGGAGCTTCATCCATCGAAAATTAGTGAGCGCGCGTTTCAATCGCCTCCGATTGTTTCGCCCCTGCGACGCCATGGCGGCGCGATGCCGAGCTAATCGGAAGAAAGCCGATTGCCGTCCGGCGAAACGCTTTTTATTATCAATACAAACTAGACCGCACCTCAGGTGGAGCGGCGGGGGCCGCAAGGGTCGAGGAGTGGTATGCGTTCCGGTGCGCCGTTTTCAGAGCCGCCAGGGGAAGTAGGCTTCGGGGTGACGGATCGGATCGACGAGGCCGCAGTGGCGAGCTTGGCCTTGGACGAAGTCGATTACCTGCGCGCCCAGCAGTACGACCTGCTCGCGGTCCTGCTGGGTCGCCCTCCCACGGCGGATCTTCTGCGCGCCTTGGCCGGACTGAGCGGCGGCGACAGCGTGCTCGGACGCGAGGTCGCCGCCCTCGCCGCCCTGGCGCGGGAGACGTCGGTGGAGGCGGTGGAGCGGGAATATTTCGCGCTCTTCGTCGGTGTCGGGCGGGGCGAGCTCCTTCCCTACGCCTCCTACTACCTGACGGGGTTCCTGAACGAGCGGCCCCTTGCCCGGGTGCGGGAGGATCTCTCGAATCTCGGCATCGAGCGCGACCCGGCGACGACCGAACCCGAGGATCATCTCGCGATTCTCTTCGATGTGATGGCCGGGCTCACGGCCGGGCGGCTCGAGGCGGAGCCCGAGGCGTCCCGCGCGTTCTTCCTCCGGCACATCGCGCCGTGGGGCGAACGCTTCTTCACGGATCTGGAGCGCGCGAAGGCAGCGCGCTTCTACCGCCCGGTCGGGGCTCTGGGACGAGCCTTCCTGGAGATCGAGGCGGCAGCTTTCGCGATGGATGCCTGAGGCATTCGTCACTTGGGATCATGGCGCTCGGCCCGCATGGGCGAGCACCGTCAGGAGTGTGTGGGCGATGAGACAGGATCAGAAGGACCAGCTCGGCCGTCGCCAGTTCTTCCGCGCGCTCGGCGGCGGCACGGTGGCAGCCGCGGCCGGCATGGCGTCGCCGATCTCGGTCACCGAGGCGCAGGCCTATGACCCCGGCACGGACGAGACCCGGTCGCGCTACCGCCTCACGGACGAGGTGAAGGCGTTCTACCGGACCAACGGCTACGAGACCCTCCAGAACAGCACGAACGCCGGAAAGAAGTGAGCCTGCGATGCTGACCAAGCGCAAGAGCGGCGAGGCGAGCCGCACCAAGCATCAGGCCGTCGCCGCGGGCCTTGCGGCCGGCGTGCTCGACCGGCGTGGCTTCCTGAAGAAGTCGGGCCTGACCGCGGGCGCCCTCGCGGCGGCCGGCACGATCCAGCTCGGGTCGGTGCGTCAGGCGCGCGCGGCCGGGTCCTCGGCCACGGCGCCGGACGTGCAGATCAAGAAGAACGTCTGCACGCACTGCTCCGTCGGCTGCACCGTGACGGCCGAGGTGGTGAACGGCGTCTGGGTCGGCCAGGAGCCGTCCTACGCGAGCCCGATCAACCGCGGCACCCACTGCGCCAAGGGCGCGGCCATCCGTGAGCTGGTCTCGTCCGACCGCCGCCTGAAATACCCGATGAAGCTCGTCGGCGGGCAGTGGCAGCGCGTCTCCTGGGAACAGGCGATCGAGGAGATCGGCGACAAGCTCGGCGCCATCCGCGAGAAGAACGGCGCGGACTCGGTCTACTGGCTCGGCTCCGCCAAGTTCACCAACGAAGCGGCGTACCTGATGCGCAAGTTCGGTGCCTTCTGGGGCACCAACTCCGTCGATCACCAGGCGCGCATCTGTCATTCGACCACGGTGGCGGGCGTCGCCAACACCTGGGGTTACGGCGCCCAGACCAATTCCTACAACGACATCCGCAACGCCAAGACGATGATCATCCTGGGCGGCAACCCCGCCGAGGCGCACCCGATCTCCATGCAGCACGTGCTGTCCGGCAAGGAGATCAACCGCGCGAACATGATCGTCATCGATCCGCGCTTCACCCGCACCGCCGCCCACGCCACCGAGTACGTGCGCATCCGCTCCGGCACCGACATCCCGGTGGTCTGGGGCATCCTCTGGCACGTCTTCCAGAATGGCTGGGAGGACAAGGAGTTCATCAGCCAGCGCGTCTACGCCATGGACGACGTCCGCAAGGAAGTCGCCAAGTGGACGCCCGAGGAGGTCGAGCGCGTCTCCGGCGTGCCGGGCGAGCAGCTGCGCCGGGTGGCGGAGAAGTTCGCCAAGGAGAAGCCCGCGACCCTGATCTGGTGCATGGGCGCGACCCAGCACACGGTCGGCACCGCCAACGTGCGCGCCCTCTGCATCCTGTGTCTGGCCACCGGCAACGTCGGCAAGCCCGGCACCGGCGCGAACATCTTCCGCGGCCACACCAACGTGCAGGGCGCGACCGATCTCGGCCTCGATGTCACCTCGCTGCCGCTCTACTACGGTCTCGTCGAGGGCGGCTGGCGCCATTGGGCCCGCGTCTGGGACGTGCCCTACGAGTGGCTGCAGTCCCGCTTCGACGAGGTACCCGCCGCGGCCGGCCGCAAGGCCCGCTCGCGCAAGGAGAACATGGAAGCGCCCGGCATCACCTCGACGCGCTGGTTCGACGCCGTGAACCTGCCGCCGGAGCAGATCGACCAGCGCAGCCCGATCAAGGCGTTCATGGTGTTCGGCCACGGCGGCAACACCGTGACCCGCCTGCCCGAGGCGATCGAGGGCATGAACAAGCTCGAGCTGCTGGTGGTCGCCGACCCGCACCCGACCACCTTCGCGGCCCTCGATGCCCGGCAGGACAACACTTACCTGCTGCCGATCTGTACCTCCCTCGAGATGGAAGGCTCCCGCACGGCCTCGAACCGCTCGCTGCAATGGGGCGAGCAGATCGTGAAGCCGGCCTTCGAGTCGAAGAACGACTACGAGGTGCTCTACCTCCTGGCCAAGAAGCTCGGCTTCGCCGAGACGCTGTTCAAGAACATCAAGGTCGAGAACAACGTCCCGTCCGCGGAGGACCTGCTGCGCGAGATCAACCGTGGCGGCTGGTCGACCGGCTATTGCGGCCAGAGCCCCGAGCGGCTGAAGGCGCACATGCGCAACCAGCACAAGTTCGATCTCATCACCCTTCGGGCGCCCAAGGACGACCCGGAGGTGGGCGGCGACTATTACGGCCTGCCCTGGCCGTGCTGGGGCAAGCCCGAGCTGCGCCATCCCGGTTCGGCGATCCTCTACAACACGTCGCTGCACGTGAAGGACGGCGGCAGCACCTTCCGGGCTCGCTTCGGCACCGAGCGCAACGGCCAGACCCTGCTGGCCGAGGACAGCTTCACCAAGGATTCGGATCTCACCGACGGCTACCCGGAATTCACCTTCGGGGTGTTCAAGAAGCTGGGCTGGGACAAGGACCTGACGGCGGACGAACTCGCCACGATCCTGAAGATCGGCGGCGACAAGCCCGACACCGTGAGCTGGGCCACCGACTTGTCGGGCGGCATCCAGCGGGTCTGCCTCGACCACGGCGTGATCCCGTTCGGCAACGGCAAGGCCCGGGCGAATGCCTGGAACCTGCCCGATCCGGTGCCGGTGCACCGCGAGCCGGTCTACTCGCCGCGGCCGGACCTGGTGGCGAAGTACCCCACCCGGCCGGACGAGCGGCAATTCCGCATGCCGAACATCGGCCTGTCGGTGCAGAAGGCGGCGGTCGAGCGCAACGTGGCGCGCGACTTCCCCATCATCCTCACCTCGGGCCGCCTCGTGGAATACGAGGGCGGCGGCGAGGAGACCCGGTCGAATCCGTGGCTCGCCGAGCTGCAGCAGGACATGTTCGTCGAGATCAACACCGGCGATGCCGCCGACCGCGGCATCAAGGACGGGTCCTGGGTCTGGGTCACCGGCGCCGAGAACAGCTCGAAGGCCAAGGTCAAGGCGCTCGTCACCGACCGCGTCGGCAAGGGCGTCGCGTTCATGCCCTTCCACTTCTCGGGTTGGTACGACGGCAAGGACATGCGCGACTACTACCCGAAGGGCACCGACCCGGTGGTGCTCGGCGAGAGCGTCAACTCGGTCACCACCTACGGCTTCGATCCTGTGACGGGCATGCAGGAGACGAAGTGTACCCTATGCCAGATCAAGGCCGCGTGAGAGGAGCGCATCGACCATGGCCCGTATGAAGTTCCTCTGTGACGCCGACCGTTGCATCGAGTGCAACGCCTGCGTCACCGCCTGCAAGAACGAGCACGAGGTGCCCTGGGGCATCAACCGCCGTCGCGTGGTCACGCTGAACGACGGCAAGCCCGGCGAGCGCTCGGTCTCGATGGCCTGCATGCATTGCACCGACGCGCCCTGCGCCGCGGTCTGCCCGGTGAACTGCTTCTACACCACGGCCGACGCCGTGGTGCTGCACTCCAAGGACATCTGCATCGGCTGCGGCTACTGCTTCTATGCCTGTCCCTTCGGCGCGCCCCAGTATCCGCGCGTCGGAAACTTCGGTTCGCGCGGCAAGATGGACAAGTGCACCTACTGTTCGGGTGGACCGGAGCCGGACCTGTCGGTGGCCGAGTACGAGAAGTACGGCTCGAACCGCCTCGCCGAGGGCAAGCTGCCGCTCTGCGCCGAGATGTGCTCGACCAAGGCCCTGCTCGCCGGCGACGGCGAGATGATCGCCGAGATCTACAAGCAGCGCGTGATCAAGCGCGGCTACGGTTCCGGCGCCTGGGGCTGGAAGACGGCCTACCGCGAGACCGTGGCGATCTGATCGCCCCCTCGCCCCTGGAGCCGGCGGCCGTCCGGCGGCTCCCAGACGACACGCCATCGGGCGACACGCCATCGAAAGGAACGCCGATGCGGCGGGCAGTTACGCTCCTCAGCACCCTCGTCGTCGCGACGACGCTCCTGGCCGCGCCGGCAGCGTTCGAACCGGCGCAGGCCCAGAATCCAATCACGCAGGACGGGCAGAACCCCATGGGCGCCAGGCCCACGGCGGATTCGGTGAACGAAGAGTTTCTCTTCAAGAACGCGGACAAGATCACCGGCCGGATCAGCATCCCGGACCGGAAGGCCGCGAACCTGATCCAGCCGCAGGGCCGCGAGTACCAGTCGTTCCGCGAGCACTACCTGCCGTGGATCGGTGCCGCCTTCATCCTCGGCATGATCGGCGCGCTGGGCGCGTTCTTCCTCTGGCGCGGGCGCATCCTGACCGAGCACAGCCAGGAATCCGGCCGGAAGATCCTGCGCTTCAACACCTTCGAGCGCTTCACCCACTGGATGACGGCCGTGTGCTTCATCATCCTCTCGCTCTCGGGCCTGAACTACATCTTCGGCAAGCGCCTGCTGATGCCGCTGATCGGCCCCGAGGCCTTCGGCGCTCTGGCGCAATGGGCGAAGTACAGCCACGTCTACCTGGCCTGGCCGTTCATGTTCGGCGTGGTGATGATGTTCGTGGTCTGGATAAAGGACAACATTCCCAACCGCCTGGACTGGGCCTGGATTAAGGCCGGCGGCGGCTTCATCGGCAACAAGCACCCCCATGCGGCGCGCTTCAACGCGGGCCAGAAGGGCGTGTTCTGGATGGTCGCCGGCTTCGGCGTCGCCATGAGCCTGACCGGCCTGATGATGCTGTTCCCGTTCGCGCTGCTGGACATCAACGGCATGCAGGTCATGCAGGTGATCCACTCGCTGATCGGCATCACCTTCATCGCCGGCATCCTGGCGCACATCTACATCGGCACGCTCGGCATGAAGGGCGCCTACGACGCCATGGGCAGCGGCAAGGTCGATCTCGCCTGGGCGCGCGCGCACCACGATCTCTGGGTGGAGCAGGAGCAGGCCAAGACCGCCAGCGGTCCGCAGCTGACCGGGCGCCACCCCGCCGCGGCCGAGTGACCTTCCAACGCTGCCTGAGGACGCCGGTACGGCGACGGGGAACCAGACCATGAAAGCCTTCATCCTCGCCGTCATCGCGGCCATCGGGCTCGGCGTCGTCGCCATGTACGCCCTGACGAGCAATCAGAAGTTCGCCTACCAGGCCTTCGCGACGTCGGGCGCCCGCGTGTCGGAGCCGGGCACCAATCTCGTGGGCGACAAGTGGAACGGCGATCCGCGCACGAACGACACCGGGGAATCGGCACACGGCAAGGCGACCGGTGAGCCCTCCCACCCGAAGCGGTCCTGATCCATCCTGCGATCGCCGAACCCAACCAAGCGCCCGGACCACAGGGGACCGAAGATGATCCGACGCCTGCCCTTCGCCGCGCTGCTCCTGTCGAGCTGCCTCGTGGCGCCCGCGGCCTTCGCCCAGGATGCGGCGCCCGCCCCGGCGGCGGCCCCCGCGAAGGGGCCGGCGAACCTGTGCCAGGAATTGGTCGCCTTCGTGCAGAAGCCGGAGGAGAAGAAGCAGGAGGCCGCCACACCGGCGAAGCAGGCGACCGCCGTCTCGAATTCCTCCGGCAAGAGCGAGGGGCAGCCCTCGACGGGCGCGGGTGAACCGCAGCAGAAGTCCGGCCTGAGCGGACCCACGAACGCCGACACCAAGGCGCCGTCCAGCGACACCAAGGCGCCGTCCACCGAGGCGAAGGCGCCGGCCGGCGACACCAAGGCGCCGACCAGCGATACGCGGGCGCCCGTCAGCGACGGCAAGACGGTCATGACCCAGGCCAATGCTTCGGCCAAGTCTCCGCCGCCGCCCGGTGCACCGGCCCCGAGCCCGAAGCCGGATCCGGCCGTGATCGCGCAGCTCGAGACGGCCGCCGGGGCGAACGACCAGACCGCCTGCCGCGCGGCGGCGCGTGCCATGCGGGTCGCCGGCGTCGTCATGCCCCCGCCCCTGCTGGCGCTCGCCGCCCTGAACCCGAAGTTCTACGCGGGGTCGCAGCCCTGAGCCTGGACGGGAGGGCGGACGACGCAGACTTGCGTTGCCCCGAACGTCCCCCCATCGGGCGGGACACGACCCTCTGCATGTCCCTGTCGGCGCGACCGGGACATTTCGGGTCGCGGTTTCACAACCGGCTCTACGCGCTTCTCGGGCTCGACTACGTCTACAAGGCGTTCGCGACCACCGACCTCCCCAGGGCGATCGCCGGCATCCGCGCGCTCGGCATCCGCGGCTGCGCGGTCTCGATGCCGTTCAAGGAGACGGTGATCCCGCTCCTCGACGCCCTCGAGCCGTCCGCGCGGGCGATCGACAGCGTCAACACCATCGTCAACGACAACGGCACGCTGACCGGCGCCAACACCGACTACCTCGCGGTGCGCGCCCTGCTGGCCCAGCACGCCATCGATCCGTCGGCGGCGTTCGTGCTGCGGGGGTCCGGCGGGATGGCCAAGGCGGTCGTGGCGGCCCTGCGCGATTCCGGCTTTCGCCACGGGACGGTCGTCGCGCGCAACGCGGCGGCCGGGGCCGCCCTGGCGCAGCGCTACGGCTTCGCCCATGCGACCGAGCTCGGCGACCGCACGGCGCCGCTCCTCATCAACGTCACCCCCCTCGGCATGGAGGGCCCGGATGCGGCGGCCCTGGCCTTTCCGGAGTCGGCCATCGCCGCCGCCGCGATCGCCTTCGATGTGGTCGCCCTGCCCGCACGGACCCCGTTCCTGCAGGCGGCGGAACGCCTCGGGACGCCATCGATCACCGGACACGAGGTCCTGGTGCTGCAGGGCCTCGAACAGTTCGTCCGCTACACCGGCGTGCGGCCCACATCCGCCCAGGTGGCGGATGCGGCCGCCTACGCCCGGACCTGACCGGGCGACGGCCCGCTTCGGGCGGCCGTCCGACACGAAGACGGGAGGGAGCGATGCCGGAACGGCATCGATCGGGGCCGGCGTCCCGCAGACAGGGGCTTAGGCGTGCGGATGGGCGGACCGATCCCCGTCGCCCGTCCGCGTCGCGACGCGGGCGAGCGCGTCCTCCGCGAAGAAGGCCTCCAGGGCACGCACAAGGTCCGGATTGGGTTTCTTCATGCCGTTGATGAAACGCGAGATCCGCGGCTGGTTGATCCCCAGTTCCCAGGCGAGACGCGCTTGGCTCCAGCCGGTGCGATCGAGGAATTGGCAGACGTCGGCGGGTCGGACCGGCATGGCTCCACCTGAGGCGACGGATTTCGCGCAGGCGCTTAAGGGTAGGCGCGCCGACAATCCCGACCATACGCGGTCGAGCCTTAATCCATCCCCTCCGATCACGTTCGCGTGATATTCGACACGGTCCGCATTACTTTTGGAAGCGGAGCTTTAGCTACTCCTCGCCACCAGAACGATCTGCGAGGAAACCCCATGCGATACATGATCTACGGTGCTCTGTTTGCCGCCCTGCTCCCCATGGCCGCGCATGCAGAAGGTGATGCCGCGGCGGGTGAGAAGGCGTTCGCACCCTGCAAAGCCTGCCACGCCTTCGGCAAGAACGGCGTCGGGCCGAACCTGACGGGCGTCGTCGGCCGCAAGGCTGCGTCGGAGGAAGGCTACAACTATTCCGCCGCCCTCAAGGGGTCCGGGATCACCTGGGATGAAGCCAACCTGCACGAGTGGCTGAAGAACCCGAAGGCGAAGGTCCCGGGCACGAAGATGGTCTTTGCCGGCTATCCCGACGACAAGAAGATCGACGATGTGATCGCCTACCTCGCATCCAAGAAGTAATCGGTCCCGGCACGAAGCGACGCTTCTGCCTGATCGGCCTGTCCGTCGAAACGCCGCCGGATGTCCGTCCGGCGGCGTTTCGCGTCTGATGGGCGCGCCGCCGGCTTATTGCGGCGTCGGGGCGGGCATCGCCGGCCGATCCGGAGCGGGCGAGGTCGTAACAGGCGAAGTCGTGACGGGTGCTTGGGGATCGGCCGCACGCGCCGTCTCGGTCGAGCTGGCGAGTTCGGGATAGGCCTCGACCACGTGCGCCCCGTTCAGGGGCTTGCTCACGCCGTTGTGGCAGGTGGTGCAGTTGACCTTCGGCACGTCACCGAGGGCGCCGAGGCGGTTCGGCGGGAAGGTCGAGAGCAGCGGCTCAAGGTAATTGCCGTTGATGTCCCGCACCATCCGGATGCCGTGCCAGGCGGTGGTCCGTTGCGGCGTGCTCTGCGACCAGTTCGAGATCGCGCGGGTGTTGTGACAGAAGGTACAGTTGACCCCCAGTCCCTCCGACATGTGGATCATCAGCCCGTAGGTCTTCTCGGCATCCTGGATCGGCTTGCCCTTGCTCGTCGGCAGCGCCGTCGTGGCGTTCACCCGGATCGCGTTGTTGTCGATGGTCTTGTCGGCGAGGTACTCGGTCAGGGTGTCGTAGGGCAGCGACGCCAGGCCGACCGACGGCGCGGCCAGGTTCTGCCCGTTGTTGCGGGCGATGAAGCCGCCCGGGCGATTGGGACCCGGCTGGGTGAACCAGATATTGGCCGGCACCGGTTGCCCCCGGTGGCAGGTGTAGCAGGTCACGCCCGCGCCGCCGACGTGGTTCTCCTTCCAGGAACTGTTGATGTGCTGCGTCATCTGCAGCATCCGGCGGGCGACCTTCTTCTGGTACAGGCTGTCGTCGGCCATGTTCTCGGTGTTGTGACAGTAGGTGCAGCCCTGCTCGGGGCTGACCCATTCGGTCATCGAAGCCATCAGCCGATTGAACTCGTTGACGCTGACGTTCTTGAGAACCTGGACGTTCTCGTAGGTCGTGCCGGCAAGCTCCTCGCCGGGCTCGGCCGGATCGGCGGGCGCCGGCGCGCGGTTGGCGTCCCGGATGTCCTCGACGGCGTCGCGGGTGTGGACCTGCGCCATCGCGGTCCCGCGGAAGCCGTTCTGATGGACCGCCAGCGGCGGCCGGTCCCAATCGGTCAGACCGACCATCGCCACCGTGAGGAAGAAGGCGATGGACGCGCCGAGGACGGTGAAGAAGGTCTTCATGGAGCTCCCCCGGGCATGGTGGTGGGCGACACACTCAGCGGATCGACGACCGGCGGATAGACCTGCGGGTAGGACGGGGCGACGCCGTGCTTGACCGCCCAGAGGTACCAATTGTCGACCACCGTTCCGGTGAGCAGGATTCCGATGCCGCCGGTGAGCGTCGTCAGCACCGCGAACCACCAGGCCCAGCGGTGGACCGATTCCATGGTGGCGTTGAAGCCCATGGTCCAGCGCCAGAACAGGGCGGCGCGCTCGGTGGCGGTGCCGCGGTCGACGATCTGGTCGATCTCGCGCTCGCCGCCGAAGCGGCTCACCGCCAGGATGGTGCCGCCATGCATCGCGAAGAGCAGCGTCGATCCGTAGAGGAAGACGATCGAGAGCATATGGAAGGGATTGTAGAACAGGTTGCCGTATCGCAGCGAGAACGCGGCGGTCCAGTCGAGGTGCGGGAAGATGCCGAATGGGACGGCCTCGCTCCAGGAGCCCATCAGCACCGGGCGGATGAAGCCGAGCACCAGGAACAGCCAGATCGCGGAGGCGAAGGCCCAGGGCACGTGGTAGCCGAGGCCCAGCGCCTTGGCGCGGCGGAACAGCCGCAGCCACCAGAGCAGGATCGAGGCGGTCAGGAAAAAGCCGGCGATCAGCCACCAGCCGCCCTCGGCGAGGGGCGGCAGCACCTTCAGGCCGTATTGCGGCCGGGGCGGCTCGAGGGCCAGCCAGGGCAGCTGGCGCACGAACTGGATCGGATCCCAGTTCACGCTCGCCCACATGTTGAGACCGATGATCTCGAAGGCGATCAGCCCGCAGGCGAAGGAGAGGGCGCCGAGGTAGCCGATATAGATCGGGCCGACCTGCGCGTTGCCGATGAGGCCGAACAGGTAGGAGTTGAACGGCGTGCCCCAGCGCTTGTCGACATCCACCGGGATGCCGTGTTCCGGCTGGGTCGGTCGGACCTGCACTTCGGAGAAGATGTTCTGGTAGTAGGCCATGGGGTCACGAGCCTCCCTCTTCGGAGATCAGCGCCAGACGGGGAGATTGAGCCACCAGCCCCACCATTCGGGCCAGCCGCGGGTCCAGAACGGACCGCTGATGACGATGCAGACGGCGCTCCAGAAGCCGGCCGACAGCGCCAGGAACAGGCCGAGCCGGTGGATGCCCAGCGTGCCGATCGAGTAGCCGATGGTGTCGCGGAAGAAGGTGTCCTCGTGCTCGGGGGTCTTCACCACCTCGCCCTTGCCCGGATTGGTCGAGGACAGGATCAGCGAGCCGTGCAGCGAGAGCGCGAGCGTGGTGGTGAAGAAGAACGTCACCGCCAGCATGTGCGCGGGATTGTAGTGGAAGTGCAGGTACTGGTAGCCGGTGTTCGAGACCCAATCGAGGTGCGAGAGGATGCCGTACGGGAACCCGTGTCCCCAGGCGCCCATCAGCAGCGGCCGGATCACCACCAGCGTCACGTAGGCGAAGATCGCCACCGCGAAGGCGAAGGGGACGTGGTAGCCGATGCCGAGCTTCCGGCAGATCTCGACCTCGCGCAGGGCCCAGGACGAGAACGCGCCGACGGCGCAGAAGGTGATGATCTGCCAGAGGCCGCCCTCCTGGAGCGGCGCCAGGGCGAGCCCGTATTTCAGGTCGGGCGGTGCGATGTTGATCTGCCAGATGTTCCAGGTCGGTCCGAGCGCCGCCCCGTAGATGATCAGTGCCGTCCCCAGCACCGAGAAGAACAGCGTCGTGACGCCGAAGAAGCCGACGTAGAACGGCCCGACCCAGAAATCGAACAGGTCGCCGCCGACCAGCGTGCCGCCGCGGATGCGGTATTTTCGCTCAAAACTCAGCATCGCCATCGCGACCTCCCGGGCCCACCATCACGAGTCTCCGCGATGATCGACGGGGGGCCTTGGCGCCCGCCCGCCGATCATCCGTGTTCGAGGTCCTCTACTGTCGAGGCCGCGCCTGTCAGGCGGGCATCGTCGGCAGGACCAGCGTCTGCGCGTCGGCGGCCCGCGGCGCCTTGGGGCCTTCCAGCCAGTTGAACCGGTCGGTGCTGAGCAAGATGAAGTGGATCAGCAGCGCCAGGATGAAGAGGAAGGTGAAGAGCGCCACCAGCGTGCGGCGCGGATCGAAGAGAAGCCAGACCTTGTGCATGATGAGGGTCCTTCTCAGGAGAGCAGGGAGACGACGCCCTGGGCCGCCGTCTCGAGGGCGGCGTAGCCCTTCGGTCCGGGCAGCCACGGACGCCACAGCCACACCAGGATGTGGGCGACCACGGCGATCGCCGTGAAGATGATGAAGCTGGTCAAGAAGATCGCGTGGAACTCCTTGGCTTCCGGTTCCGTCAGCCCGGACAGGCTGCTCGGTTTCTCGACAATGCCATTGGCCATTGGTTCAAACCTCCGCTTTGACTAGCCGCGCCCGCACGTCCGGGTACGGTGGGTGTCACCGGACCGCGCGGAGCGGCCTCGGCGGTCCTTCCCGCCTGTTCGGACGGGAGGTCGATCGGGGGCGGGCGGAACGCCTCGTCCCGAGGACGAAGTCAGCCCATGAAGACGAAGGGGATGGCCGAGACGGCCATCGCGCGGGCCTCGGCGAAGACCGAGCGCCGCCGCTGCGGCAGCGCCGTCCGGGCCTGCGGGATCACGCGCTGCACCAGGGCGGCGATGAGGAAGAACGGATAGGTGCTGGCCAGGATGATCCGGAACTGGACCTCGTCCTGATGCAGGCGCGACACCGGATTCAGCGAACGTTGCATGGGATGGGTCTCCTCCTGGCGTTCCGCGGCGGGACGCATCCGGGTCGGGACGCGCGGGGTCGGCATCGACCGGTCGGACGGCGCCGCGCCGTTCCAGCCGGAAAGGGAATGGGTGCCCGGGACGGGATGGGCGCTCATGCGGCGGCCCCCAGGCGGGTCTCGGCGCGGGCGCGCTCGACATGGTGGGCGACCACGCGGGCCGTGCCCTCGCCGCGCGCGACGCGCTCGGCCGCATCACGCAGGCGCTTGGCCGCCGAGATCCGCACCAGCACCGGATGGGCCTCGACGAGTTCGTCGAGACGGGCCCGGGCGGCCTCGTCCCAGGGCAGCTCCCGGTGGAGCCGCGACGGCGTCGGCTCGACTTGGTCCATGTCGTGGGCGAGCGGCAGGATGTGGAAGAGCATCTCGAACAGGGCGTTGCAGACCTCCTGGACGAGGTAGGTCGCACCCGCGAACCCCATGAAGGGCGTGCCCGTGTGCCGCCGGATGATCGCGCCCGGGAAGGAGGCCGGCACGAAGACCGCGCGGGCCCCGGCCTCGGCGGCGTACATCCGCTCGTTGAAGGAGCCGAACAGCACCAGGGGCGGGTTCTTCGCGATCATCTCGCGAATGGCGGCGTTGTCGGTCTTGGCACCCGCCCTGCGGCACTCCGAAAAATGACAGGGCAGCCCCATCTCGTCCGCGAGGAAGTGCCGGACACCCCGGGCGTAGGTCTCGGAGGCCACGATCCCGAAGCTCGCCGTGCCGAAGAAGTCCTGCGTCACCGAGCGCCAGAGATCCCAGACCGGCTTGATCGTGGTGTGCTTCTCCCGCGCGATGAACGGCTCCGGGTCCAGGCCGAGGGCCTCGCCCAGGGCCCGCAGGAACCGCGTCGTCGAGTGGATGCCGATGGGCGCCTGGAAGTAGGGGCGCTCGAGGGCCTCGCAGAGCAGCCGGCCGAACTCGCGATAGAGGCAGATATTGGCGTCGGCATTCACCAGGGCCGGGACGTCGGCCAGATGCGAGCCCAGGGGGAAGACGAGGTTCACCTCGGCGCCGATGCCCTCCACCAGGCGGCGGATCTCGGCGAGGTCGGAGGGCATGTTGAAGGTGCCGTAGGCCGGCCCGATCAGGTTCACCCGCGGCTTCACGCCCTCCCGGCGAGGCGGCCGCGCGGGGATGCCCTTCTTGGCGAAGCGCTTGGCGCCGTACTCGTTCCAGAGCCACGCCATGGCACGGTCGGCGGCCTGCCACTGGTCCTCGTCGATGGTGCGCGGCAGGAAGCGCTGGAGATTGGTGCCCTCCGGCGTCACGCCGCCGCCGATCATCTCGGCGATGGAGCCGGTGACGACCACGCTCGGCTGGGCCGGGTCGAGGGTGGCGTGGGCCCGCTTCATCGCGGCCTCGGTACCGTGGCGGCCGAGTTCCTCCTCGGCCAGGCCCGTGACCACGATGGGCAATTCGTGCGGCGGCAGCGCGTCGGTGTAGTGCAGCACCGAGGTCACCGGCAGGTTCTCGCAGCCCACCGGGCCGTCGATGACGACCTGCAGACCCTTGATCGCGGTGAAGACGTAGACGGCGCCCCAGTACCCGCCGGCCCGGTCGTGATCGAGGACGAGCATCAGGCCATCTCCCCGATCGGATCGTGGGTCGGTTTCGGCCGGACCGCCGCGGCGACGTTGCGACGAAGCCTCGGCACGTCTTCCCAGATGCCGGCGGCATGGCCCTCGCCGACGCCGTCGAAGAAGTCCCGCATGGCATCGAAGCGCGCGCGGTTGCCGAGGGCGGCGTTGATGACTTTCGCCAGCGAGCCGGCGCCCGCCACGCCCATGAGCGGCCGGGCCGAGATCAGGTTGGTGAAGTAGAGGGCGGGAATGCCGAGCGTCTTGGCCTTCTGCACCACGGGCGTGGTGCCGATGGCGAGATCCGGCCGGACATCCATCAGGGCCGCGAGATCGTCCTCCAGGGACGCCCGGTAGCGCACCGCGACGCCGCGCGCCTCGAGCCAGGCCTGATCGGCCTCGGAGTACGGCGTGCGCGGGCAGGCGGTGCCCACGTAGGCGAGATCCGCGCCGCTCTCCACCAGGAGCCGGGCGACCAGCAGCTCGGAGCCCTCGTAGCCCGACAGCGTGATCCGGCCCCGGATCGGATTGGCGCCGAGCGCCCCCCGGATCATCGGTAGGACGCGGTTCTTGGCCGCCTCCACCGTGGCACGGGGCACGGCACAGGCCTCGCCGATCCGGTCGAGCCAGTCGGCGGTGCCGTCATGCCCGACGGGGGCCGAACCGACGATCGGCCGCCCCGCGCCGGCGAATTCGCGCAGCGACGCGGTGTAGAACGGGTGGATCGCCGCCACGGCGGTGCAGTCCAGGGCGGCGTAGAGCTCGCGCCATTCCCGCGTCGGGACCACCGGGCCGGCACTGAGACCCAGCGGCTCCAGCAGGCCGCCGATCACGACCGGGTCGGCGGGAAACATCTCGCCGAGGAGGGCCACGGTGGGACGCTCGGCCCGGCCGGAGCGGGGCGCCTGCACGGGCCCCTGCTCGGCCTCGGTCCGCGCGACCTTGAGCATCGCGCCGGCCAGGACGTCCTTGGCCTCGGCATGGGTCGGGACCCCGAAGCCCGGAACGTCGATGCCGATGATGCGGACGTTGTCGATCTCCTTCGGCAGCAGGCGGAGGGGCACGCCGGACGCGGTCGGCACGCAGAGATTGATGACGACGACGGCGTCGTAATCGGCCGGCTTGGCGACCTGGAACACCGCCTCGCGGATGTCCTCGAACAGCTTGCCGGTGACCAGGGTCTCGGAGTTGAAGGGCACGTAGCCCACGCTCCGCTTGGCCCCGTAGAAATGTGCGGTGAAGGTCAGGCCGTAGACGCAGCAGGCCGAGCCGGAGAGGATCGTCGCCGTGCGGCGCATCCGCAGGCCGACCCGGAGCGAGCCGAAGGCCGGGCACATGCTCTGGGGCTGGTCGTGCGGGCCGGCCGGGTAGTCCCGGGCGTAGGTGTCCAGGGTCTCGTTCAGGCCCGCGGCCTGGGCGGCCGCCCGCATCGCATCCTTGCCGGCGTGACAGCCATGACCGTCCTCGCGCGCAGCGGCCAGGTTCACCACCTCGGCGGAGGCCGTGACGGCCCCCAGGGTCGAGGCCGGGCGCTCCTTGCGGGCGCGAAGAGCGGCGATGTCGAGGGTGACGGCCATGATGCGTCAGACCTCGTCGTAGACGACTTCGAGGGACGGCTTCACGACCTGCGTCGTGCCGCACATGTCCTCGAAGGTGGCGGGCACCAGGGTGACGCCGCGGCCGACGGCCTCGCCCTTGAACAGGCCCAGGAGTCCATCCTGGCTGAGGGGCGTCGGATGGTGCGGCGCCGCCTCGTGGACGTTCCGGGCGAGCTCGGAGAACAGGGAGCCCCAGGGGCTCTCGGGCCGCCCGATGATCTCGTAATTCGCGCTCTTCCGGCGGATGTCGTCGTCGGCCGGGATCGAGGCCAGGATCGGAATGCCGACGGCTGCCGCGAAGGCCTGGGCCTCGCCGGTGCCGTCATCCTTGTTGATGACGAGACCGCCGACGCCGACGTTGCCGCCGAGCTTGCGGAAGTATTCCACCGCCGAGCAGACGTTGTTGGCCACATAGAGCGACTGGAGATCGTTCGAACCGACGACGATGACCTTCTGGCACATGTCGCGGGCGATCGGCAGGCCGAAGCCGCCGCAGACCACGTCGCCGAGGAAGTCGAGCAGGACGTAGTCGAACCCCCAGTCGTGGAAGCCGAGCTTCTCCAGGAGTTCGAAGCCGTGGATGATGCCGCGACCACCGCAGCCGCGCCCGACCTCGGGACCGCCGAGCTCCATGGCGTAGACGCCGTCGCGCTTGAAGCAGACGTCGCCGATGGCGACCTGTTCGCCCGCGAGCTTCTTCTTCGTGGAGGTCTCGATGATGGTCGGGCAGGCGCGGCCGCCGAACAGGAGCGAGGTGGTGTCGCTCTTCGGGTCGCAGCCGATCAGCAGGACCTTCTTGCCCTGCTGGGCCATCATGTAGCTGAGGTTGGCCAGGGTGAACGACTTGCCGATGCCGCCCTTGCCGTAGATCGCGATGATCTGCGTCGCCTTGGTGGCGGCGACGGGCACGGGATCCGGCTCGATGCCGGCCTCGGCGCGCAGGGCCTCGGAGGCCTCCAGGGCGCCGCCGTTCAGCTGCCGGTTCGTCAGCTGGATGTTCATGCGGCTCTCCAATCCAAGATCATCTTCAGGCATCCGGCGTCACCGAAGGCCGTGCGATAGGCATCCGGAGCGTCCGCGGCCGGGCGCCGATGGGTGATGAGGTCGTCGAGGCAGAGCCGGTCCTCGGCGACGAGCGCGAGGGTCGCGGCGAGATCCTCCGGCCGCCACTGCGCGGCGACGCGGATCCGGGCTTCCCGCAGGAAGGCGGGCGCGAAGGCGAAGCCGAGACGGCCTTCGTAGAACCCGGCGAGGACCAGTTCGCCGCCGGGGGCGAGGCGCGCGATCCCGGCGTCGAGGATGCCGGAATCGCCGCTGACGTCGAGGATCGTGGCGTAGTCGCGCCGTGCATCGTCCTCGGGCGCGAGAACGAGGTAGGATTCCGGGTTCCGGCGCCGCACGGGGTTGGTCTCCCAGACCTGCGGCGTGGCACCGAGGGCCTGGGCGATGCGCGCCACCAGGCGCCCCAGGACGCCGTGGCCGATGACGAGGAGCGGTTGGCGCAGGTCGATCCCCGCCAGGGCGTGGCGCGCCGTGGCCGCCAGGGCGATCAGGGTTCCGCGCTCGCCCCAAGCCGTGTCGATGGGAACGAGGCGCTCGCCGGCGCTGACCAGGTGGGCGGCGGCGCCGCCGAACAATCCGCGGACAGGGCCGAAGCACCGGGCACCGGGGACGAAGACGGTCTGCCCGACACGGACGCCGCTCCCGGCTCCGGCCTCGACGACCTCGCCGACGGACTCGTAGCCGGGCACCAGGGGGTAGCCCATCCCCGGAAACGACGGCATCCGGCCAGACCAGAGCAGGCGCTCGGTTCCGGTGCTGATGCCGCTCCAACGGACCGCCACGACGGCATCGCCGGCCGCGGGATCGTCGAGCGGCAGACTTTCGAGGCTGAGCAGGCCGGGATCGTGGAGGACGACGGCATCTGTTTGCATCGCGCCTGCCCTCCCCCATCCACCGACTCGGTTCGTTCGGCGCCGAACCCGTTATGTCATCCTAGATAGACACTTTTGAACGTCAAGATAAACTTACATCGACGGTGTCTTATCGCGTTGACACGAGCAGCCGGGTCAACAGCGGACGGCGCGTCGCGACTTCGACGCTGCGTCGGAAGCCGGCTTCGGAGAGGAGCGCCGTGAGCTCCCCGACGGTGCGGCAGCGCCCGCTGCCCATCGCCAGGAGGTAGAGGCCGAAATAGGCGTCGGTGACCGGCTCGGCGCCGGGCGTACCGCTCATGGGCTCGGCGAGAATGAGACGCCCGCCGGGGGGGAGCGCCGCGTGCACGGCCTTGAGCAGGATGCGGACGGTCGCGTCGCCGTGGTCGTGCACCACCCGCACCAGGCTGATGGCGTCGGCGCCGGGCGGGAGCGGGTCCGACAGGAAGCTGCCGCCGAAGGCCTGGAAGCGGCCCGCGAGCCCGGCCCGGCCGGCCTGTTCCGTGGCGCGATGCGCCACCGCCGGCAGGTCGAAGAGTCGGAGTTGAAGCGCCGGCGCGAGGCGGCCGGCCGCCGCCAGGAAGGCGCCCTCGCCACCGCCGACATCCATGAGGCAGCGATGGCGCCGCATCGGGTAGGCCTCGAGGATATCCGCTGCGATCAGCGCCTGGGAGGCCGACATCAGCCCGCTATAGGAGGCCACCGACGCGGCCTCCAGCGCGGCCCCGTCCCCGAGGGCATAAGGCCAGTATCCGCCGAGACGGGTCGGTCCCGCCTCGCCGCGCAGGAGCGCGACGGGATCGCGCAGGTCGTCGTAGAGCAGCGCGTGGTGCTCGATCATCCGGCCAATCGCGGGGTTCCCGATCAGGGCCGCCCCGAGATCGGCCAGGAGATAGCGGCCGTCCGGCAGCCCGCGGATCAAGCCGAGGGAGGCCGCGGCCTTGAGCAGACGCGTCCCGGCCTCGGGGGACAGTCCCATCCGGTGGGCCAGCGCCGCGCCCGGCACCGGGCCGTCCGACAGGAGGCCGAAGAGGTCGAGCCGGACACAGGCGAACAGCGTCTGCGAGTAGGTGAACCCCGCGCAGAGATCGAACAGCGCGCGGGTGTTCGACCGCGCGATCCGCCGCGTCAGCGGAAAGCCGGCGGCCCAGCGCTGAAAGCGCGGATCGGCGATGATGCGGGCCCGGAGCGCGTACCAGCGCGCCCGGAGCCCCCCGATGCCGGGCGGAAGCGGTGGATCGAGGGTGGCGCCGCGCGCCACCTCACGCCAGCTCCCGCGCGAGGCTCGCCGGCAGGAAAAGCCGGGTTTGCGCCTCGATTTCGGCGCGCAGCGTTTCGGCGCCGGGACAATCCGGAATGACCTCGACGGCCTCGCGCACCAGGCGCTTCAGGTGCGTGAGCGCCCCGCCCATCCCGAGGAGCGCGGCCGCGTTCGGGCGGCCGAGCGTCGAGTCGCGGCCGACGGGCTTGCCGACCTCCTCCTGGCGGCAGGCGACGTCGCGCAGATCGTCGGCCACCTGGTAGGCCTCGCCCAGGCATTCGCCGAGGAGGCGCCAGGGCAGCGACGGAGCGCCCGCGGCGGCGGCCCCCGTGACCGTCGCGGCGGCGAACAGCGCCCCGGTCTTGGCCTGCTGATACTCAGTCAACGCCACGGTCGGCTCCGATTCCCAGGCCTGACCGGCGGCGATTCCCGACGGCGAACCGGCCGCCCGGGCAACGAGGCCGACGAGGGCGGCCAGCCGTTTCGGATTCCGGGCCGCGCCGCGCGCGAGGGTCTCGAAGGCGGAGACGATGAGGGCGTCGCCCGTCAGCACCGCGAGGGGCTCGCCGAAGGCGGCGTGGACGGAGGGTTGGCCGCGCCGGAGGGGCGCATCGTCGAAGCAGGGCAGGTCGTCGTGGACGAGGGAGGCGCAGTGAAGGAGCTCGATGGCGGCGGCCGCGGCGTCCGAGGCCGCCGGATCGTCGTCGCCGCAGGCCCGGGCCACGGACAGGCACAGGCGCGGGCGGATCCGGTGCCCGCCGGGGAAGACGGCGTAGCGGATCGACTCGGCGAGGCGTGGCGGCGCTCCGGGCGCCTCCAGGTGCGCGACGGCGGCGTCGAGGGCGGTCTCGATGCGACGGTTGGCGTCCATTGGCCGTCTCTCCCGTGTCACTTGTTCTTGCTTAATCAAAGTGTCAGTATTTATTGACAGTCGTCAAGACGGATCCGCTTGACGGGAGGAAGCCACGTGAAGGTCGTCGTCATCGGTGCCGGCATTGGCGGTCTGGTCGCCGCGCTGCGGCTCGCCCATGCGGGCCTCGACGTGACGGTGCTGGAACGGGGGCAGCGGCCGGGCGGCAAGATGCGGCGTGTACCGGTGGGCGGGACGGCGGTCGATGCCGGCCCCACCGTGTTCACGATGCGCTGGGTCTTCGAGGAAATCTTCGCCGAATGCGGCGCGGACCTCGGCGCCCATGTCGGGCTGGAGCCGGCTGCGATCCTGGCCCGGCATGCCTGGGGGCCCGGCGAACAGCTCGACCTCCACGCCGATCCGGACGCCTCGGAGGCGGCGATCGCGGAATTCGCCGGGCCGCGCGCGCGCGACGGATACCGCCGGTTCCGCGCCCGCGCCGCCGAGGTCTACGCCACCCTGGAGGGGCCCTTCATCCGGGGCGAGCGCCCGAGCCCGATCGACCTGACCCGACAGGCCGGCCTCTCGGGCCTGGGCGACCTCTGGCGCATCCAGCCCTTCACCACCCTGTGGCGCGCCCTCGGCGACTACTTCACCGATCCACGGCTGCGGCAGCTCTTCGGCCGCTACGCAACCTATTGCGGCTCGTCGCCCTTCGCGGCGCCCGCGACCCTGATGCTGGTGGCCCACGTGGAGAGCCAGGGCGTCTGGCACGTGGCCGGCGGCCTCAGCCGCCTCGCCGGCGCGGTCGCCGCGCTGGCCGGGGAGCGCGGCGCCGCCTTTCGCTACGGGACGGCCGCCCGCGGCATCGCCGTGCAGGGCGGCCGCGTCGTCGGCGTCGACCTCGACGACGGCGAGCGGCTCCCCGCGGATGCCGTGATCTGCAACGCCGACGTGGCGGCCCTGGCCGATGGCCTGCTCGGACGCGACGCGGCCCGAGCCGCAGAGACCGTTCCGGCCTCCGAGCGCTCGCTCTCGGCGGTCACGCTCTGCGCGCAGGCGCGTGCCGCGGGCTTCCCGCTCGCGCGGCACACCGTGTTCTTCTCCGGCGACTACGCGGCGGAGTTCGCGCGCATTCGGGCCGGGCACCTGCCGGACGATCCCACGGTCTATGTCTGCGCGCAGGACCGATCCGACGCGAGCGCTCCGTCGGATCGGCCCGAGCGCCTGCTCTGCCTCGTCAACGCCCCGGCCCGGACCTTCAGCCCCTCGGAGATCGAGACATGCGTGACCACGATGCGGCGGCGCCTGAGCGCGAGCGGATTGACCCTCTCGGAGACGGCGGATCCGGTGACGACGGGCCCGGCGGAGTTCGCGCACCTGTTCCCGGGATCGGCGGGCGCGCTCTACGGGCGGGCGTCCCACGGCTGGATGGCCTCGTTCAAGCGCCCGGGCGCCCGCACGCGGATTCCGGGCCTCTACCTCGCGGGGGGGAGCGTGCATCCGGGTCCGGGGGTGCCGATGGCGGCGCAGTCCGGGCGGATCGCGGCGGACAGCCTGCTGCGGGACCGGAGCGGCGCCCGCGCTTCGATACGCGGGTGGATCGCGACGGCTACGTCTGGTGGTACGTCGATGCCCTGAGCGAGGACGGCCGTCAGGGCCTGACCATCATCGCCTTCATCGGCAGCGTGTTCTCGCCCTATTACGCCTGGGACCCCAGCCGCGACCCCTTCGACCACTGCGCCGTCAACGTCGTGCTCTACGGCGAACGGGCCAACCGCTTCTGCATGACCGAGCGGGGCCGGACGAGCCTGAGCCGGGATGCCGACCACATCCAGATCGGGCCGAGCGGCCTGTCCTGGGACGGCACCACGCTGACGATCCGCCTCGACGAGGTGACGGCGCCGATCCCCACCCGGGTCCGAGGGACGGTGCGCCTGCGCCCGGGGGGCTTCACGCCGGGCCCGCACCCTCTCGATGCGGGGGGCCAGCACCGCTGGTGGCCGATGGCGCCCTCCTCCCCGGTCGAGGTGGCGCTGGAGGAGCCCGGGATCGCCTGGCGCGGAACCGCCTACTTCGACACCAACCACGGCGACACGTCGCTCGAGGCCGCCTTTCGCGACTGGACCTGGTGCCGGGCCGACCTGCGCGACGGGGCGGCGATCCTGTACGACGTCAACCGGACGGACGGCACCGGGCAGGAACTCACCCTGTGCTTCGCCGCCGACGGGACGCCCCGGGACATCGACCCGCCGCGGCGCGTCGCCCTGCCGCCGACGCGGTTCTGGCGCATGCCGCGCAGTACGCGGAGCGACGATGATCGCGTGGAGGTCGCGCGAACCTTCGAGGACACGCCGTTCTACGCGCGGTCCTGTCTCCGCGCGACCCTGCGCGGCGAGGCGGTGCGACCGGTCCACGAGAGCCTGTCGCTCACGCGTTTCAGCCACCCCCTGGTGCGGCTGATGCTGCCGTTCCGGATGCCGCGCCGGACGCGCTGAGGCGGATCAGGACGGCGGGCCCTCGGCCCGCTCGGCCGCCGCGCGCGCGGCCGCCGCCCGGTCGCGCCGGATGCCGCGCTTCAGGACCACGCGCTGCCAGGTCGCCAACCCCAGGGCGAGCGCGAAGACGAGACCGATGTCGAAGGCGGCGAAGAGCGGGTCGATCACGGACCGGCCGGGACCGTGGCCTCGCGCTCGCGCAGGGTCTCGATGAGGTCGAGGACCCGGGCGACCTGGGCGGGAACGTTCCACCAGGCGGGGGGCACCGGCACGGGTTGGGCGGCCACGGCCTCCACCAGGAAGGCGGTCTCGGCCAGGGGCGGCGCGGTTCGGTCGGGCATGACCGAACCGGGCATGAGTAATCCGGGCATGACCAAGTCGGGGGCGGCCAAGTCGGGCCGGGCCAAGCCGAGGCTAGACGTGAGGGGCAGCAGCGCGCGGGCCATCAGGACGGCCTTGCGACGGCCGGCGACCCGCGCCCGGTTGGCGACCGGGTCGAGGCCGCGTCGCTCGAGATCGCGGCCGATCTCGGCGTAGATCAGGCGGGCGGCCCGGATGGCGGGTCGGCAATCCAGGGGCAGCCCGGGAATGCCGGCCTCGGCACGCGCGTAGAGCGATTCGGCGACCGCGAGGAGGCGACCGACGATCGCCCGCAGCGCCGGGCCCGCGACCGGGTTCGCCAGGAAGGCGTCCGGGTCGAGGCCGGTCTCCCGCATCCAGGCCAGCGGCAGATAGAGCCGCCCGGCCCGAGCGTCCTCGCCGACGTCGCGGGCGATGTTGGTGAACTGCATGGCGACGCCGAGGTCGCAGGCGCGGGCGAGCACGGCGCCGTCGCGCACGCCCATCAGCACGGTCATCATCGCGCCGACGCTGCCGGCGACCCGAGCCGCATAGGCGGTGAGGTCGGACAGGGTCTCGTAGCGCCGCCCCTGCGCGTCCCAGGCCAGCCCCTCGATGAGGGCGGCGGGCAGGGCCTGGGGCAGCCTGTGGGCGGCCACGAGGTCGGCCATGGCCCGGTCGGCGGAGGAATCGGACGGGGCGTCGTCGTAGATGCGGGCGAGGCGCGCGGCGAGGCGCGCCAGGGCGGCCGGACGGTCGCGGGCGAGCGCGTCGTCGACGGCATCGTCGGAGAGGCGGCAGAAGGCGTAGAGCCCGTAGGCCGGGCGCCGGACCCGCGCCGGCAACAGGGCGGAGGCGACGAAGAAGCTGCGCGAACCGTCCCGGATCGCGGCCCGGCAGGCGGCATGGTCAGCCGCATCCGCGTGGGGCATCACCCAGAGCGGCGGCCGCTCCGGCCCGCGCCGGACGGCCTCGAACAGGGTGAGCGCGGGCCGGAGGGGTTCGGGCGGAAGCGGTTCGGGCCGGCGGGTGAGACCCTGCGACCTGTCAGGCGAAGAGACGCGCATCCGGCACCACCGTGTCGAGGACCTTGGCCGAGGACAGGACGCCGGGGAGCCCGGCCCCCGGATGGGTGCCCGCGCCGACGAGGTAGAGATTGCGGAACGCCGACGAGGCGTTGTGCGGACGGAACCAGGCCGACTGCGTCAGCACAGGCTCGAGGCCGAAGCCGGAGCCGCGGAAGCTCCGGAAATCGCCGGCGAAATCCGCCGGCGTGGTGACGCGGGAGGTGACGATCGCGTCCGAGAGGCCCGGCATCACCGAGCTCTCCAGGCTGTCGGCGATGGCCTTCCGGTAGGGTTCGGCCAGCACCGACCAGTCCTGCCCGCCGGCGAGATTCGGCACCGGGGCCAGCACGTAGAAGGCATCGCAGCCCGGCGGCGCCAGGAGCGGGTCGGTGGCGGTGGGGCGGTGCAGGTAGAGGCTGAAATCCGGCGCCAGGACCTTGCGGACGAAGATGTCCTCGATCAGCGCGCGGTAGCGCGGCCCCATCAGGATGGTGTGGTGGGCGATGTCGGGGAACTGCCGGTTCGTGCCGAAGTACCAGACGAAGAGGCCCATGGAGGAGGACGAGGCCTTGAGCTTCGCCCGGTGCCAGGACCGGCCCTCCTCGCCGAGCAGCGACAGGTAGGTCTCGGCGGAATCCGCGTTCGAGACGACGATGTCGGCGGGGATGCGGGTGCCGTCGGCGAGGGTGACTCCGGTGGCCGCCCCGGCCGCGACGTCGATCCGGGCCACGTCGGCCCGGTAGCGCACGGTGCCGCCCTGCCCCTCGATCAGCCCGACGAGGCCGTCGACCAGGCGTCCGGTGCCGCCCATGGCGAAATGCACGCCCCAGCGGCGCTCCAGATGCGCGATCAGGCAGTAGATGGCGCTGGCCCGGAAGGGCGAGCCGCCGATCAGCAGGGGATGGAAGCTGAAGATGGTGCGCAGGCGCTCGTCGCGGATATGGCGCGCCACGAGGTCGTAGACCGAGCGATGACCGCCGAGGCGCAGCAGCGAGGGCGTGATCCGCAGCATGTCGCGGACCGACGAGAAGGCGACGTGCCCGAGTTCCTCGAACCCGACCCGGCAGATCGCGGCGCTGCGCGCCATGAAGCGCTCGTAGCCGGGGACGTCCTCGGGCGAGAACCGCGCCACCTCGGCCCGCATCGCTTCCGGGTCGCCGCTATAGTTGAAGGTGGCGCCGTCCGGGAAGCGGATGCGGTAGAACGGCAGCATCGGCGCCAGGGTGACGTCGTCGGCCATGCGCCGCCCGCACAGGCTCCAGAGCTCCTCGAACAGGAACGGCGCCGTGACGATGGTCGGCCCGGCATCGAAGGTGAAGCCGTCCTGGCGGTGGACGCGGGCCCGTCCGCCGGGCCGATCCAGGCGCTCCAGCACAGTCACCCGGTAGCCTCGGGCGCCGAGACGCACCGCCGCCGCCAGCCCGCCGAAGCCACTGCCGATCACCACCGCGTGCGGGCGGGGAGACCGGGTCGTCGCGAGGCTCGGCGAGTCGGCAAGTGTCAACATAGTCTGACACTATTCGCGTCAGGCCGTCGGGCGCAAGCGCGATTCTGCGCGCGCTTCCCACGCATGACGTTCGCCGGGATCCCGAACGCGACGGGTGTCGGGGCAGGCTCAGCGGCGGGCTTCGGTCATCATCCGGACGGCGAGGCCGGCCAGGACCGTTCCCATGACCCAGCGCTGGACGAGGGCGAAGGAGGGCCGGCGCGTCAGGAACAGGGCGATCGCCCCCGCCGAGAGCGCGACGGCGGCGTTGACCATGACGCTGAGGGCGATCTGGATCGCCCCGAGGCTGAGGGCCTGGGCGAAGACGCTGCCCCGGGCGGGATCGATGAACTGCGGCAGCAGCGACAGGTAGATCACCGCGATCTTCGGATTGAGCAGGTTCGTCAGGAAGCCCATCAGGAACAACTTGCGGGGGCTGTCCTGCGGCAGGGCCTTCACCGCGAAGGGGGAGCGCCCGCCCGGGCGGACCGCTTGCCAGGCGAGCCAGAGCAGGTAGAGGCCGCCGACGAGGCGGATGGCGTCGTACGCATAGGGCACCGCCAGGACCAGGGCGGTGAGGCCGAAGGCGGCGCACAGCATGTAGACGACGAACCCGAGGGCGACGCCGCCCAGGGAGATCAGGCCGGCCCGTGGTCCCTGACAGATCGAGCGCGAGATCAGGTAGACCATGTTCGGCCCGGGCGTCAGGGCCATGCCGAGGGCGATCGCCGCGAAGGCGAGGAGGCTCGTGGTTCCGGGCACCGTGGGTCCAACTCCGTGTGAAGCTTAAGGGGACGCCGGCCCGGGAGGCGGCCGCGACCGACTGCGATCCGCGCCGGCTCCACGTCATCCCGCATCAGCCGCGCGATGGCCACGGGAAATCGCCGGGCGACCACAACCCCCACCGGTAAACCCTGGCGGAAGGGATCCCCGCGGAGACCGATCGTGCGGACGATCAGGGAACATTGGCCCGCGACGACCCGTCAATATCAGAGGTCGTCCGAACCAAAGGGCTCTGCCATGCCGCAAATGTTCGATTGGATCTTCTTCGCGATCATCCTGCCCGTCCCGGCCTATCTCGTCTGGGACTGGTATCAGCATCGCGCGGACCCGCAGGCGGAGCGGGATGCCAGACCGCGCTAGCGCGGCGTCTCCACATCCCAAGTCGCGCTAGCGCGACTTCTCCAACTGCCAGGTCAGGTGGGTCCGCACGGTCGGCCAGTCCGGCGCGACGATGCTGTAGACGCAGGTGTCCCGCAGGGAGCCGTCCGCCAGGCGCTGGTGGTGGCGCAGGATGCCGTCGAGGCGCGCCCCGAGGCGCTCGATGGCACGCCGGCTCGCCTGGTTCATCACATGGGTGCGGAATTCCACGGCGAGGCAGCCGAGGGTCTCGAAGGCGTGGCCCAGCAGCAGGCGCTTCGCCTCGGTGTTCAGGGGGGAGCGCTGGACCCGTGCGGCGTACCAGGTCGAGCCGATCTCCACCCGCGGCCCGGCGGCGTCGATGTTCATGTAGGTGGTCATCCCGACGGGACGGCCGCCGGGTCCGTCGAGGACGGTGAAGGGCAGCATCGTGCCCGCGTCCTGCAGGCCGAGGCGGCGCTCGATCTCGGCGGCCATCCGCTCCGGCGCGGGGATCGCCGTGTACCAGAGGCGCCAGAGTTGGCCGTCCTGCACCGCCTCGGACAGGACCGCGGCGTGGTCCAGCGCCAGCGGCACGAGTTCGACATGCCGGCCGGTGAGGGTGACGGGCGTCAGGGCCATGGACAGCAACCTCGCGGACAGGCGCCGGGCCGGCGCCGTCTCCGGACATCCGCGATCGGACATCCTGCGTCCGTCGGTGCGACCGGGCCGCGGCCGCGTCAAGCCCCGGCGGACGGGTGTCCCGCGGCGATCTGCTCCTCGTAGGCCGCGATGATGGCGTCGGCGATGCGCGCCGGGTCCTCCTCGTGGGCGAGGTGCCCGAGATTGCGGATCAGGCGGACCCGGGCCTGGGGCAGCCGGTCCTTGAGGGCAAAGGCGGTTTCGGGAGCGATCGCCTTGTCGTCCCCGCCGACGAGCAGCAGCGTCGGCACCGCGAGCCGGCCGATCTCCCGATCGAGGGCGGCGAGGTCCCAGTTCGCCATCATGCCCAGCGCGCCGGCCACGTGGCCCGGACAGCGGAAGAGGCGCCGGTAGAGCTCGAGACCGCGGGCGTCGAGGCGCGAGCCGGTGCCGCGGATCAGGCGCTCCACCGCCGGACGGTCGGCGGTCCAGGCGAAGATCCGCGGGGTGACGGGGTTGAGGAACAGCATCCGGGCGAGCCCCGGGAACAGCACCGAGGCGAGGCCCGGAAACGGCGTCAGCGCGCCGTTCAGGGCCACCAGCAGGCGGGGCGCGAGCCCGTCGAGGCAGAGCCGGACCAGGATCGCCGCGCCGGCGGAATGCCCGACCACGAGGTCCGGCGACAGGTCGAGACTGCGCAGCAGGTCGCGGATCGCCGCCGCCATGCCGGGCAGGGACAGGCGCCCGGCGGGCAGCGGGTCGGTGAAGCCGTGGCCCGGCAGGTCCGGGGCCACGACCCGGAAGTGGTCGGCGAGCCGCGGCGCGAGGCCCGCCCAGGAATGGGTGGCGGCCCCGGTGCCGTGCAGGAGCAGGACGACGGGCGCGTCGGGCGCCCCGAACTCCTGCACGTGCCAGGTCAGGTCGGCGGCCCGGACGAAGCGGCTCGCGGCGCGGTTGGGCCAATCCGCGCCGTCGCGCTCCCACTGGGGCCGGTCGCTCGGCGCAGGCATCGCAGATCCTTCAGCGGGCCGAGCGGATCGCGGTGCTCATGGCCGCGGCATCGGCATAGGGAAGCGGGACATAGCGCGCGCCCATCGCTTCGGCGAGGCGCCGTGCGGCTTCCTGCGGCCGCGCCGCGGTGTCGATGAGGATCGTGCGGATCGCGGCGGCCCGCAGAAGGCCGGCGGCGTTCAGGGCCTCGGCGCCGGCCGCGGCCCGGCCGGGCGCACCGGAGCGGGCGACGTTGGCGCGCCCGTCGGTGAGCACCACCACCACCGGGGTTCCACCGCCGCGCCGGACGGCGCGGGCGAGGTCGCCGGCGGCGTCGAGGCCCGCGGCGAGGGGCGTGCCCCCGCCCCCCGGCAGGGCCGAGAGGCCGCGCCGGGCCCGGGCCAGGGCACGGGTGGGCGCCAGCACGATCTCGGCTTCGCTCCCCCGGAAGGCCACGAGGGCGACCTTGTCGCGGCGGACATAGGCCTCGGCCAGGAGCAGCTCGACGGCGCCCTTCGCCTCGGCCAGGCGTTCCAGGGCGGCCGAGCCGGAGGCATCGACGGCGAAGATGGTGGTGCTCTCGCCGCGCTGCCGGAACCGGGTGATGCGGAAATCTTCGCTGCGCACCTGAATCAGGCGCGGGGCTCCCCCCGCACCGGCCCGCAGACGCTGCCAGGGGGCGGCGGCGCGCAGGGTGGGCAGGAGGGCGAGGCGGCCAGTGCGGGGCGAGCCGGGCCTTGCGCCGGCCGGACGCCCGGAGCGCGGCGCCTGCATCACCGCGCCGACGCGGCCGGCCTTCGGCGCGGGCGGCGCCGGGCCGGCCTGCGCCAGCCGGGCGAGGAGATCCGGCGGGATCGCCGCGCGAGCGGCCTCGACGAGGCTCTCGGCCCCCGGTTCGAGGCCGGCCTCAGGGGGCGCGCCATCGTCCGGCGCCGGCGGCTCGGACCACTCCGGCGGCGCTGCATCCGCCTCCTCCGGGCTCGGGGGCAGGCGCGTGGCGCGCGGCGCCAGGACGAGGCAGGCGGCTTCGCGGAGATCCGCCGTGCCGAGCGCTCCCTCTTTCGCCAGGAGGCGCGCGACGCGCAGCGCCAGCAGCGGGGCCCGCAGGGAGGCGATGCCGAGCGCGACCGCGACTCCGCAGAGATCCGCCACCGCAGCGTCGATGTCGATGTCGACGTCCGGGTCGGCCGGGTCCGGCTCGGCTTCGGCCGCCGCCCCTTGCGTCTCGCCCCAGGCGATGCCGGTGAGGTCGAGGCGGAAGGCCAGGCGATCGGCCAGGGCCTCGGGAACCCGGGCGTCGTCGCCCTCCCCTTCGTCGAGGAGGATGAGGCCGATCCGCGCCGGCGCCCGCGCGGCCAGCCCGTCGCGCTCCGCCCGGACCTCGCCGGTGTCCAGGGCGGCGGCGAGGCGGGCGGCGGTGCCGGGCGAGAGGCGCTCCGCCATCGGCACGATCACGCACCCGCCATCCGCCTCGGACAGGAGGCCGGACTGGGCGACGGGGCGCCCGGCGGCCAGGGTCGCGGCGAGGTCGAGCCCGCCGAGGAGGCGGTCGTCGGCGATGCCCGCCGGCATCCGGCGGAAGGGCCGGCCGGATCCGAGTTCACCGGCGAGACGGTCGAGCCAGAGGTCCCGCACCGGGCCGGCCCCGGCCCGGACGACGACACCGCCGCAAACCTGCGGATCGGTGGCGACGAGGCGCGCCACGCGCAGGGCGCGGGCCCAGGCGGGGCTCATCGGGCGAGGAGGTCCTCCACGGCGCGGGCGACCCGCGCGGTGGAGCCGGATTCGTCGAGGGGATTGCGGCGCAGCCGGTGGCGCAGGGCCGAGGGGGCGATCCGGGCCAGGTGGTCGAGCCCCACGGTCTCGGCGCCCTCGTAGGCCGCGAGCGCCCGGGCGGTCCGCATCAGCGTGAGTTCACCGCGCAGGCCGTCGGTGCCCAGCGCCAGGCAGAGCCGCGCCGCGGCCTCCAGGGTGGCGTCGGGCACGCTCAGGCCGGGGAGCCGGGCGCGGGCGGCGGTGAGCGCCTTGCGGATGGCGCGGTCGGCCTTGGCGTAGGCGGCGCAGAACGCCGCCGGATCGCGCTCGTAGGCGTCGCGGCGGCGGACCACGTCGATGCGGGTCGGCAGGTCGGTGGGCGTCGTCACCTCGACGGCGAGGCCGAAGCGATCGAGGAGCTGGGGCCGCAACTCGCCCTCCTCCGGGTTGCCGCTGCCGACGAGGACGAACCGGGCCGGATGGCGGATGCTCAGGCCCTCGCGCTCCACGGTGTTCACCCCCGAGGCGGCGACGTCGAGGAGGAGATCGACCAGGTGGTCCTCCAGCAGGTTGACCTCGTCGATGTAGAGGAAGCCGCGATTGGCCCGGGCCAGCAGGCCCGGCTCGAAGGCCTTCTCCCCGCGGGTCAGGGCGCGCTCCAGGTCGAGGGCGCCGACGACCCGGTCCTCGGTGGCGCCGAGCGGCAGGTCCACCACCGGGACGGGGATGGATTCGGCGCGCAGGACCGGCTTCTCGCGGCACAGGTGACACTGCTCGGCCGGGCGGCCGGGATCGCAGGCATAGGGACAGCCGACCACGGCGGACATCGGTGGCAGCAGGGCGGCGAGGCCGCGGATCGCCGTCGACTTGCCGGTGCCGCGGTCGCCGAACACCAGCACGCCGCCCACGGACGGGTCGACGGCCGCGATCAGCAGCGCTTGGCGCATCTCGTCCTGGCCGACGATGGCCGAGAAGGGAAAGGTCGGCGCGGCCGCGCCCGGGTTGGTTCGCGGCGCCTTGCTCGACCCGGCGGCCCGAAGGATCGGCGGGGTCTCGCTCGCCGACGCCGCCGAGACCGGTTTCAGGGACATCGCTCGGATCGATCCGTTCACGATCATGGGCTTGAACTTCCTTGCGCGAAGCCGCGTACGCAGTCCCCTCCCCCCCCAAACGGGCGGAGGGTTCGCGTGTGTCCTACTCGGCCGCCGCGCGCTGGACGCCCATCCGGCCCCAGATCGTGCTCAGCGCGCCGACGAGGTGGTCGATATCCGCGTCGGAATGCAGGGGCGACGGCGTGATCCGCAGGCGCTCGGTGCCGCGCGGGACGGTGGGGTAGTTGATCGGCTGGACGTAGATGCCGAACTCGTCGAGCAGGGTGTCGCTGATCGCCTTGCACAGCACGGGATCGCAGACCATCACGGGCACGATGTGGCTGTCGTTCGGCAGATAGGGGATGCCGGCGGCGTCGAGGCGGGCGCGGACCGCGGCGACCCGCTCCTGGTGCCGGGCCCGCTCGGCCCCGCTCGCCTTGAGGTGGCGGATGCTGGCCGCGGCCCCCGCCGCCACGGCGGGCGGCAGGGAGGTGGTGAAGATGAAGCCGGAGGCGAAGCTGCGCACGAAGTCGCAGAGCTTGGCCGAGCCGGTGATGTAGCCGCCATGGACCGCGAAGGCCTTGCCGAGCGTGCCCTCGATCACGTCGAGGCGGTGGGCGAGGCCGTCGCGCTCCGAGATGCCGCCGCCCCGCGCGCCGTAGAGACCGACGGCATGGACTTCGTCGAGATAGGTCAGCGCGCCGTGCGCCTCGGCCACGTCGCAGATCTCCGCGATCGGGGCGATGTCGCCGTCCATCGAGTAGACCGATTCGAAGGCCACGATCTTCGGCCGGGCCGGGTCGACCAGGCGCAGCTTGCGGTCGAGATCCTCGGGGTCGTTGTGACGGAAGATGTGGCGCTCGGCGCGGCTCGCCTTGATGCCCTCGATCATCGAGGCGTGGTTGCCGGCATCCGAGAAGATCGCACAGCCGGGGAGCTGGCTCCCGAGGGTGCCGAGGGCCGCCCAGTTCGAGACGTAGCCGGAGGTGAAGAGCAGCGCGGCCTCCTTGGCGTGGAGGTCCGCGAGCTCGCGCTCCAGCAGAACGTGGTAGTGGTTGGTGCCCGAGATGTTGCGGGTACCCCCGGCCCCGGCCCCGCAGCGGTCCAGGGCCTCGTGCATGGCGTCGAGCACGGCCGGGTTCTGGCCCATGCCGAGGTAGTCGTTGGAACACCAGACAGTGACCGGCCGCGTGCCGGACGGCGTGTGGTGGGTGGCGTGCGGGAAGCGCCCCGCCTGCCGCTCGAGGTCGGTGAAGACGCGGTAGCGTCCCTCGCGATGCAGGCCGGCCAAAGCAGAGCCGAAGATCTCTTCGTAGTTCATGCCCGTCCCCTTCCCTCGTTGCACGGCGGGTTCTGGCCCGCTCGCCTCTCCTGCCGCCGCGGCGGCGTCGATCGCGCCGGTCCGCCGGAGCGGACCGGGAAACGGTTCAGCGTCCCTCGGCCTCGGCGAGGCAGGGCTCGCCGCCGCGGACGCCCTCCCCGCGCGCGGCCGGGACCGGCGACGGCACCGGTCCGCGCCGGTCCAGCTTCGGCAGGCTCCATTGCCAGAGCGCGGCCGAGGGCAGCGGCAGCATCAGGAAGCCGTGCTCCAGGGTGGCGAGCGCCATCAGGGTGGCCAGGATGCTGAGTCCGGCGACCTCGTGGGCGCTGACGCCCTCGGCCAGGGCCGCCAGCACCAGGGCGGCGGTGGCGAGGCCGGCCGCCGTGACCGAGACCGGGAACAGCGGGTTCATGGCGCGCACCCGCAGGTAGCTGCCGAGATAGGCGAGGTGCTCGGGCAGGAACTCGGCGTTGAGGTTGCGCACCCCGAGGAACAGGTTCAGCCGGGCGGAGAGGTTCATTCCCCACAGGACGAGGTAGGTCCACAGGGCGAAGAGGTTCGCCTGGCGCCAAGTCAGGGCCAGGATCGCGAGGCCGCCGGCGACGATGGCCGCCTCGTGCCACAGGCTGGTGGCCGCCGCCGCCCGGAAGCGCCGGAAGCCCCGTGCCTCGGGCGGGCAGCCCTCCGCCCGGGGGCCGGACACGAAGCCCATGTAGTAGCTCATCTCCTGCCAGCCCCAGACCACCAGGGCCGCCGTGAAGGCGACGTACGCGCTTCCCGCGCTGGCATCCCCGGCCGAGGCGCCGATGGCCCAGAGGGCCAGGGCGAGCACGCCGGTGCCCGCCGCCATGCTGACCCCGTGCGTCGCGCGCGGGCGGTGGTCGAGGAGCAGGATCAGGCCGGTGGAGAACCACCAGACCAGCACCGCATAGAGGGCGGGAAGCGCGTAGGCGGCCATCCTACCAGACCGGCTCGAGGCGGATCTCCGCCGGCATCGGGTTGTCGCGGGTCGGCAGGGCGTAGAGCCGGGCGAAGTTCAGCGCCGAGGCGGCGACCCACGCGCCCTGCTTGAGCCGGCCGAGCAGGCCGCCCTGCGCCTTGGCATCGGCGATGCCCACCGAGCAGGCGAGCAGCCGGTCGAGGGCCTGCTTGAAGCGCGGATTGTCGAGGTCCAGCGTCAGCGGGAAGGTCTGCTTCGAGATCTCCGAGGTGATCCGGAAGACCTGGAAGTCGTAATCGGTCGGATCGACGCCGAGGGCCTCGTGGAAGGCCGGCCGGCAATGGTCGCGGACATACATCGTCGCGAAGACCGCCAGGAGGAAGAACTTGATCCAGTAGCGGTTGAGGCCCGAGGTCAGCTTCGGGTTGGCGCGCATGAGCAGGGCGAAGGCCTCGCCATGGCGGAACTCGTCGTTGCACCACTTCTCGAACCACTTGAAGATCGGGTGGAAGCGGCGCTCCGGCTTGCTCTCCAGCTCCCGGAAGATGGTGATGTAGCGGGCGTAGCCGATCTTCTCCGACAGGTAGGTGGCGTAGAAGATGAACTTCGGCCGGAAGAAGGTGTACTTCTTCGAACGCGTCAGGAAGCCCAGATCGACGCCGATGCCGAAATCCTTCAGCACGTCGTTGATGAAGCCGGCATGGCGCGCCTCGTCCCGGCTCATGAAGCCGAACAGCTCGCGGATGTCGGGGTTCTTCGCGCGCTTGCGCATCTCGGCGTAGAGCACGCAGCCCGAGAACTCGGCGGTGATCGACGACACCAGGAAGTCCATGAACTCCTTGCGCAGGGCCGGGTCGAGCCCGGACATGTCGCAGTCGAAATCCGCGTTGCGCGTGAAGTGGCGCTTGTTCGGATCGGCGCGCAGCTCCGCGATGAGCTTGGTCCACTCCGCCCGGACGGGCTCGACGTCGGTGCGGTCGAGCTCCTCGAAGTCGGTGGTGTAGAAGCGCGGAGACAGGAACGTCGTCTCCTGCGCGGCCTTGGTGGCCTCGTTGAGGGGCGGTTTCGGCGCGGGAGCCTTGGGAACGGACTGCTGGATGGCTGCGGTCACAGGCGCCTCCTCTCGGAAAAGCTGACTTCGTAGAGTTCGGTGAGTTCGAGGTGGCCCGCGAGCTTGGTCCAGAGCCGCTCGAGGCGGCCGGCGCGGGTCACGGTGGCGGTCCGGCGCACGACGAGGCGTTCGCCGTAGGGCACCGAGGTGGGCGCGTCGTGCACCTGCACGGCGTCGCCGGGCTCGATCTCGAAGCCGGCGTCGAGGACCACGTGGGCGTGCAGGCTCTCGGGGGTCTGCTCGATCTCGACGGTGCAGGGGACGTCGACGGTGCGGCGTCCGTTCAGCCAGGCCATCATCGTGCGGCTCCGTCTCGAGGCATCAGGCGGGCGAAGGCGGCGAAGTTCGAGGGCCCGAAGGCGCCGAAATCGACGCTGCGGCCGGTAAGCGCGTCGTCGAGCCGGAGCGAGCCGTCGTCGAAGCGCGTCAGGCGGAAGGGGACGTCGCGCGGCAGGCCGGCCCGGAGCCGCCCCTGCGCGAAGCCCCGCAGGGTGGCGCGGATGAAGTTGTCCTCGCCGGGCCGGACGGTGGCGACGAGGTCGCCGTGCTCGGCCTCCCGCAGGGTGATCGCGCCGTCCGCCGCGTCGTCGACCCGGAGGGCGAGGCTCTGGACGGGGCGCGCCGGCTCCATCCGGGTCAGGCCGATGCTCTCGACCCGGCCGACCGTGACGGCCGCGACGACGAAGCCGAGGAGGAGGCCGACGCCGAGGACGAGGCCCCGCGAGGTGCGGCCGGCGGTGCGTGCGAGGGGATGCGGGTTCGCTGGAGTCATGGGATCAACTCGCGGTGGCGAGGCGTGGGACGGGGGCCGCGCGCGGCCTCAGGATGACCGGGCCGGCCGCCTCCTCCGGCGCCTCGCGATGGGCGGCCAGCGCGCGGGCCAGGATTGCGGCCACCTCGGCCCCCTGCGCCACGGTGCGGAGCATCGGCGCGGGCCGGTTCACCTGCCAGGGCCGGGCGTGGGGCCAGAGGTGGAGGTAGGCGACGCGGTTGCCCAGGCGCAGGCGCAGGGGCAGATCGGCGCTGCCGTCACGGTAGAGGTGACAGCCCGCCTCCTCCACCAGGGCGAAGGGCAGGTTCAGGGTCATCGGCAGGGCGATGCCGATCCGCATCACCACCCGGCGGTTGGTGATGGTGTAGGTGGTGGTGCGGGCCGAGAGCCAGCCGAGGACGCCCAGGAGCAGCACCGCGCCGGTGCCGATCGCCAGGGTCGGCAGGGCAAGGGAGGCGGCCTCCCGCCCCTGTCCGGCCAGGGCCGCCGGGAGCGCCGCCCAGAGGGCCAGCCCGGCGAACCAGAGGCCGACGAGGCGCAGATGCAGCGCCCGGAAGGCGATGCCGAAACCGCAGGGGCGGCCCTGCCAGAGAATGTGCTCGCCGGCCGGCAGCGGTGCCGGCAGGCCCGGTGGCGCGTCGAAGGCGTTGGCGGGCAGGTGCGGCGCGGGCCGCGTCTTCGGGTTGTGCGGCGCGGGCCGCGTCTTAGCGTTGTGCGGCCTGGGCCGCAGGCTGGACCGGCTCACAGGATGGCCTCCTGCCGGGTGGGCGTCGCGTAGAGGGTGCCGCCGCCGTAGAACGCCATGATGCGCTCCTCCTCGTTGAGGGTGACCGAATCCGGGTCCTTCGTGGTGGGGACGTCGGCGAACTGGTGCGCCAGCAGGGCTTCGCAGGTCACGCGCTGCGAGAACCGGCCGGTCCGGCAGAAGGTGGCGGGCATCAGCACCCGTCGGCCGCCGGCGCCGAGCTCGACCTCGTAGTAGCGCACCATGGATTCCCCGCGATCGACCCAGAGATCGCTCACGGTTCCGGCCACCTGCCGGTCGGCCCCGAACACCGACATGCCGATGGGGTTCGGCCCGAGTTCATGGACCATGAAGTGCTCGGCGACCCGCAGGGGCACGATGCGCTTCTCGCGATCCCAGGTCTCGTCGTGGCTGTCCTCGCGGTTGGCGTAGGAGCCGGGACCGATGGCGTCGTGCAGGCCGTCCGTATCGGGCTCGAGCGGGGCGCCCGGCCAGACCTCGTGCTTGTGGCCGCGATAGTTCCAGGGGGTGCGCTCGCCGGTCTGGGGCGCGTGCTTCACGTGGCCGTTGGAGAGCAGGAATTCCTTCGGCGAGGGGATCAGGAACGGGTCCGGCGGCATCGCCCGGCCGCGGGCGGCCTCGGATTCGAGCGGGTAGCCCTCGCGGCGATCTTCGCGGCGCAGGTAGAAGACGAGACCGGCGAAGAAGATCCAGAACGCGTAGAGGACCACCTGCGCGACGTCGACGTAGCCCGTGATTTCACCTCTCGGCATGGCCGGTCTCCTTCAGGCTGAGCGGGGCAGGGATCGGGGGAGAGGCGCGCGGCTCTCGGCGCGGACGAGCGGGCCGATGGCCAGCAGCGTCGCGAACAGCAGCGCGATCTCCAGGTGGTAGACGATCAGGTAGCCGGTAGAGGGCAGGTTCAGCGCCTCGCCGAGCCGGCCGGATTCGGCGAGATGCGCCCCGAGATCGCGCAGGATGCCGCTCGCCGCGATGGCGAGGCCGGCGGCACTCGCCTGGACCGCGCCCCAGGCCCCGAGGGCGAGACCCGTATCCTCGGGGCCGGCCTTGGCCATGGAGGCCGTCAGCGTCCCGTGGGCGAAGAGGCCGCCGCCGAGGCCGATCAGGGCAACGCCCACGGCGAACAGCCGGGCGGAATCCAGGGGGGCGGCGAAGACCACCGCGGAGAAGGCCGCGATGCCCACCCCCGCGCCGGAGGCCGCGACCCGGAAGGCGTCGCCGCCCCGGTCGAGCCAGCGGGCCGCGACGAGGAGGCCGAGGCCACCGCCGGCGGCCAGCAGCGCGGTCAGCGCCGTGGTGGCGGCCACCGGCAGGTGCAGGATCTGCCCGCCATAGGGTTCGAGCAGGATGTCCTGCATCGAGAAGGCGGCGGTGCCGAGCCCGGTGGCGACGAGGCGGCGCCGCGCCCGGCCCTTGCCGGCATAGAGCGCCCAGGATTGCGCGAAGGCCGGGCGCGGCAGGTCGCGCGCCGTGCGGGCGGGCGACCGCGGCTCCTGCTTCCAGAGCGCGATGCCGTTGAGCACGACGGTGAGGAGGGCCGCTCCCTGGATCACCTTGATCAGGCGCAGGGCCGAGAAATCCGCCAGCAGCAGCCCGAAGGCGACGGCGCTGACCACCATGCCGGCCAAGAGCATGACGCAGAGGAGCGCCACCACGCGGGGCCGCGCATGGGCCGGGGCGAGATCGGTGGCCAGCGCCAGGCCCACGGTCTGGGTGGTGTGGAGGCCGGCGCCGACCATGACGAAGGCGAGCGCGGCGGCCACGTGACCGGGCCAGGCCGGGCCGGTGGTGTCGCCCGACAGGATCAGCAGGGCGAAGGGCATGATGGCCAGCCCGCCGAACTGCAGCAGGGTGCCGAACCAGATGTAGGGCACCCGGCGCCAGCCCAGGACCGAGCGGTGGGTGTCCGAGCGGAAGCCGACGAGGGCGCGGAAGGGCGCGAAGATCAGCGGCAGGGACAGCATCACGGCGACGATCCAGGCCGGAACCGCCAGCTCGACGATCATCACCCGGTTAAGCGTGCCGATGAGCAGCACCGCGGCCATGCCGACCGTGACCTGGAACAGGGCGAGCCGCAGCAGGCGCCCCATCGGCAGTTCCGCCGTCGCCGCGTCGGCGAAGGGCAGGAAGCCGGGGCCGACGCGCTGGATCGCGCGGGCCATGGACGCGCCGAGGCGGGTCACGGTGCCCGCCGGAGTTCGAAGGCGTGGGACAGGTAGAACCCGCTGTTGACCCGGTGCGCGCGCGCGATCCGGACATCGGCCAGGGCCGGCTCGGCGGCCAGGCGGCGGCGCAGGTCCGCCGCGCCGACGGGCACGATGGCGGGCGCCCGGTCGGCGCGCGGAAAGGCGCGGCCGGCCATGTGCATCAGGGTGAGGAGGGGCGTGCGCGGCGCCACGGTGAACAGGATTGCGGCCTCGGTCCGGGCCGCCAGCGCCGCCAGCGCCTGCACGATGTCGGGCGTGGCGTAGTGGATCAGCGAATCCATCGCGACCACGACGTCGAACCGGCCCAGCGCCGGGTCGAGCATGTCGCCGACCCGGAAGTCGATCCGCCCAGGTCCCGACAGGGTGGTGCGCTCCCGCGCCAGGCCGATCAGCGTCGGCGAGACGTCGATGGCGACGACCTCGGCGCCCCGGCGGGCGGCTTCCAGGCTCAGGGCCCCGGTGCCGCAGCCGGCATCGAGCAGGCGCCGGCCGGTGAGGTCGGCGGGCAGCCAGGACAGGAGGTTGGCCCGCATGGCATCGCGCCCGGCCCGCACCGTGGCGCGGATCTTCGAGACCGGCGCGTCCGAGGTCAGCCGGGCCCAGGCCTCGACGGCGGTCCGGTCGAAGTAGGTGGTGAGCTGAGAGCGCCGGGCGGCGTAGCTGTGCGAGGTCATGGTGGGGCGCCCGCTCAATCGAAGCCGAGGAATTCGAACAGGTCGCGGTCCTTCATGGGGAGCGCGTTCAGCGGCTTGCCGCCGGCCCAGAGATGGGCGGCGAGGCGCATGTACTCGGTGGTGACGGCTTCGAGTTCCGGCGTCGGCTCCATCTCGAACAGGGTCGACTTCTTCAGGCGCGAGCGCCGGACCACGTCGAGGTCGGGGAAGTGGGCGATGCGCTCCAGGCCGGTCGCGGCGTTGAAGCGGTCGATCTCGTCGGTCTTGGCCGAGCGGTTGGCAATAACCCCGCCGAGCCGCACCGGATAGTTCTTGGCCTTGGCGTGGATCGCCGCGACGATCCGGTTCATGGCGAAGATCGAGTCGAAGTCGTTGGCGGTGACGATCAGCGCCTGGTCGGCATGCTGGAGCGGCGAGGCGAAGCCCCCGCAGACCACGTCGCCGAGTACATCGAAGATCACCACATCGGTGTCCTCGAGGAGGTGGTGCTCCTTCAGGAGCTTCACGGTCTGGCCGACGACGTAGCCGCCGCAACCGGTGCCGGCGGGGGGGCCACCGGCCTCGACGCACATGACGCCGTTGTAGCCCTCCGCGACGAAGTCCTCGATGCGCAGCTCCTCGGAGTGGAACTGCACCGCCTCCAGGGCATCGATCACGGTGGGGGCCAGGCGCTTGGTCAGCGTGAAGGTCGAGTCGTGCTTGGGATCGCAGCCGATCTGCAGCACGCGCTTGCCGAGCTTCGAGAAGGCCACCGAGAGGTTCGACGAGGTGGTCGACTTGCCGATGCCGCCCTTGCCGTAGACCGCGAACACCTTGGCGGTGCCGATCTTGAGGTTCGGGTCGAGCTCGACCTGGACGCTGCCCTCGGGCTGGCGCGCCGTGACCGGATTGCGGATGGCGATGTTCATGCGGCGACCCCTGCGGTGATGCCTTCGACGCGGTCCTCGAGCTCCTCCTCGGCGCGGTCGAGCGCGTCGCGCGTCTCCGCATCGGGGGTCCAGAAGCCGCGCTGGTGCGCCTCGATCAGCCGGTGAGCCACCTTGGCCGAAGCGGTCGGGTTGAGAGCCGCCATGCGCGCACGCATCGCGGGGTCGAGGACGTAGGTCTCGGTGATGCGCTGGTAGACCCAGGGGGCGACGCCGTTGGTGGTGGCCGACCAGCCCAGGGTGTTGGTGAGGTGCGCCTCGATCTGGCGCACGCCCTCGTAGCCGTGGCCGAGCATGCCCTCGGTCCATTTCGGGTTGAGCATCCGGGTGCGGGTCTCCAGGGAGACCTGCTCCGTCAGGGTCCGCACCACGCCCTCGCCGCGGGTCTGGTCGCTGATGAAGATCGGCACCGCCGCACCGCGGGCCTCGGCGACGGCGCGGCCCATGCCGCCGAGCCCGTCGAAGTAGTGGTCCACCGAGGTCACGCCGACCTCGACCGAGTCGAGGTTCTGGTAGGCGAGGTCGACGGTGGCGAGCACCGCCCCCATCAGGGCGCGCTGGGCGCTGGGAACGCCGGTGCGGCCGTACGCGAAGGATTTGCGCCGGGCGAAGGTCTCGGAGATCTCGTCCGCCTCCTCCCAGCGGCCGGATTCCACCAGGGCGTTGACGTTGGCGCCGTAGGTGCCCTCCGCGTTGGAGAAGACACGGAGCGCCGCGGTCTCGAGGTCGATGCCGTGCGCGGCCTGGAGCGCCAGGGCATGCTTGCGCACGAAGTTCCGCTCCACCGGCTCGTCGGCCGTGGCGGCGAGGTAGGAGGCTTCCGCGAGGAGCCGGGTCTGCAGGGGCAGCAGATCGCGGAAGATCCCCGACAGGGTGACGACGACGTCGATCCGCGGCCGTCCGAGGGTGTCCAGGGGGATCAGGGTGGCGCCGCAGAGGCGGCCGTAGCCGTCGAAGCGGGGAGCCGCGCCGATAAGCGCCAGGGCCTGGGCGATGGGGCCGCCCTCGCTCTTCAGGTTGTCGGTGCCCCAGAGCACCAGGGCGATGCTCTCGGGCAGCGCCGCCCCTTCGTCGCGGAAGCGCGCCAGCAGGCGGGCCGCCTGGCGGGCCCCGTCGGCGAGGGCGAAGGCGGAGGGCAGACGGTAGGGATCGAAGCCGTGGAGGTTGCGCCCCGTGGGCAGGATGTCCGGGTTGCGCAGGAGATCGCCGCCGGCCACGGGGGCGATGAAGCGGCCGTCGAGGGCGGCGAGCAGGCCCCGGATCTCGTGATCCTGTGACAACAGGCAATCGGTCTCGCGCAAGGCCGCGAAGGCGGCGCGGTTCGCGTCGGTGAGGCCGAGGCCGCCCTGCGCCAGGGCGTCGTCGATCTCGCTCCCGGCGACGAGGGCCTGGAGCCCGGCGCGAGCCGGCACGAGGCCGTGGCTGGCTTCCGCGAGGGCGAGGAGGATGTCGGCCCGCTCCTCCGGCGGGGTGGCGGCGCCCGTGACGTGCAGGCCGTGCGGGATCAGGGTGTGCTCCAGTTCGTGGAGCGCCGCGCCGAGGCGATGGACATGGCCGGCGAGATCCGCGTCCCAGGCCGGCTCGGGGGCCACGAGGTCGAGGCCGGCGCCCTGGGCCTGGATCAGCTCGGCGAGGTCGCGGCGCTCGGCGACGGCGCCGGGCTCCAGGCCGCGCCAGCGCTCGATCGAGGCCTTGAGGTCGATGAGGCCGCGATAGAGTCCGGCCTGGGCCAGGCTCGGGGTCAGGTAGCTCACCAGGGTCGCCGCGGAGCGACGCTTGGCGAGCAGGCCCTCGGACGGATTGTTGGCGGCGTAGAGGTAGACGTGCGGCAGCGCGCCGATCAGGCGCTCGGGCCAGCAGGCGTCGGAGAGGCCGGTCTGCTTGCCGGGCATGAATTCGAGCGCCCCGTGGGTGCCGAAATGCAGCACGGCGTCGGCGCGGAAATCCTCGCGCAGGTAGCGGTAGAAGGCCGAGAACGCGTGGGTCGGGGCGAAGCCGCGCTCGAACAGCAGGCGCATCGGATCGCCCTCGTAGCCGAAGCCCGGCTGCATGCCGACGAAGACGTTGCCGAACCGTGCGCCGAGCACGAAGATCTGGGCGCCGTTGCTGTTCTGGCGCCCCGGAGCCGGGCCCCACTGGGCCTCGATCTCGGCGAGGTGCCGCTCGCGCCGGACGTGCTCGTCCGCGGGAATGCGGTGATGGACGTTGGCGGGCGTGCCGAACCGGGCGGCGTTGCCGGCGAGCACCGCCTCGCGCAGGGCATCGACGCTCTCGGGCACCTCGACCGCGTAACCCTCGGCCGCCATCGCCACGAGGGTGTTGTGGAGCGAGTGGTAGACCGACAGGAAGGCGGCGGTGCCGATGCTGCCGGCATTGGGCGGGAAGCCGAACAGCACCACCGCGACCCGGCGCTCGGCCCGCGCCTTGCGGCGCAGGGCCACCAGGCGCTCGATGCGGGCGGCGAGCATGTCGGAGCGCTCGGGGTGCACGACCATGTCGCGGGCGCTGGTGCCGAGGGAGCGGCTGGAGCGCCCGCCGAACACCATCGGGGCGGTGGCGCCGTCGAGTTCGGGGATCGCCACCATCATGGTGGCCTCCACCGGGGAGAGGCCCCGGTCGGACCCCTCCCACTGCTCCAGCGTCTGGAACTCCAGCGCGTGGGCCGCGAGGTAGGGCACGTCGAGTTCGCCGAGCAGCGCCTGGGCCCCGGCGGCATCGTTGTAGGCGGGGCCGCCCACCAGGGAGAAGCCGGTGAGCGAGACCAGGGCGTCGATGGTCGGGCGCCCGTCGCGGCGGAAGAAGGCGTCCACCGCCGGGCGGTTGTCGAGGCCGCTGGCGAAGGCCGGCACGACGGCGAGGCCCCGCGCCTCCAGGGCGGCGATGACGCCGTCGTAATGGGCGGTGTTTCCGGCCAGCACGTAGGAGCGCATGACGAGCAGGCCGACGCGGCCCTTCGCCGGAGCGGTGGGCGCCGGCACCTTCGCCAGGTCCTCGCCGATGCGGCCGGCCATGCGCGGGTGGTAGAGGCCGGTCTCGGGGTAGCTGAGCGGCGCGGGCGCGGGCGCGATCCGGCGCCAGCCCTCGCGCGGACCGGCGGCGTAGCGGCCGACCAGGAAGCGCACGAGGTTGGCGATGTTCTCGTCCGAACCCGAGAGCCAGTATTGCAGGGTGAGGAAGTAGGCGCGCACGTCCTGGGCCGAGCCCGGGATGAAGCGCAGGATCTTGGGCAGCTTCCGGATCATCGCCATCTGGCGGGCGCCGTTGCCCTGGGCGCCGGGCTTGCCGCGCAGCTTCTTCAGGAAGTCGAGGGCGCCGCGCTTGCTGCCGTCCATGTCGAAGCGGTTGAGGCGGGTGGTCTTCACCACCTCGCTGGCCGAGAGGCAGCCGATCATCGCGTCGCACTGGGGCCGCCGCGCCAGCAGGGCCGGGAGGATGGCCCGGACGTGCTCGTCCATGAACAGCATGGTGGAGATGACGATGTCGCCCCGGGCGATGTCGGCCCGGCAGGCGTCCAGGGCGGCCGGGTCGGTGTCCCAGGCGGCCGCAGCGTGGAAGTCGAGGACGAGGCCGGGCAGGTCGCGCGCCAGGCGCTGGCGGGCGCGCTCCAGGGCGCTCGCCACGTGATTGTCCATCGTCACGAGGACGACCCGGAGCGCCGGGCGCTCAGCGTCCGAAATGCGCTTTGGCATCGTACAGGGTCTCGACGGTGATGAGCGGCAGGGCGCGTTCCCGCGCGAAGCGCTCGGTGTTCGCGCGGGCCTTGCCCCGCACGAAGAACGGGATCTTCTTCAGTTCCTTCTCGGCCTCGGTCGCCCAGGTGACGCTGATCGGTTCGGCCTGCGCGGGCAGCGCCTCCGTGTGGGCTGCGGCCGGGGCAGTGCCATGCCGGGGCAGGTGCGAGGGCGCGGCCGCCCCGTGGAACTCGGCATCCTCGCGGAACATGCCGAGCAGGTGCTCCTCCAGGCCCATCATCAGGGGATGGACCCAGGTGTCGAACAGGACGTTGGCGCCCTCGAACCCCATCTGCGGCGCGTGCCGCGCGGGGAAATCCTGGACGTGGATCGGGGCCGAGATCACCGCGCAGGGCAGTCCGAGGCGTTTGGCGATGTGGCGCTCCATCTGGGTCCCGAGCACGAGCTCGGGACCCGCGGCCTGGATCGCCGCCTCGACGTTGAGATAGTCGTCGGTGATCGTGGCCTCGATGCCGTGCAGGGCCGCCTCGGCGCGGACCTCGCGGGCGAATTCGCGGGTGTAGGTGCCCAGACCCACCACCCGGAAGCCGAGCTCCGTGGCGGCGACCCGGGCGGCGGCCAGCGCGTGGGTGGCATCGCCGAAGATGAAGACCCGCTTGTCGGTGAGGTAGGTCGAATCGACCGAGCGCGCGTACCAGGGCAGGCGCGAGGGCGCGCCGGCGAGGACGGGGGCCGGGTCGACCCCGGCGGCGGCGGCCACCGCCTCGACGAAGCGGATGGTGGCCTGGACGCCGATCGGGACGATCTCGACCATCGGCTGACCGAAGGTCTTCTGCAGGTGCTGGCCGGCGGCGCGGGCGATCTCGGGATAGAGCACGACGTTGAAATCGGCCTCGCCCAGGCGTCCGAGATCGGCCGGCGTGGCGCCGAGCGGGGCGACCACGTTCACGTCGATGCCCAGCGCCCCGAGGATCTTGGTGATCTCGACGAGGTCGTCGCGGTGGCGGAACCCCAGGGCCGTGGGGCCGAGGACGTTGCAGAGGGGGCGGCGCCCGGCGCGCGGCGCAGCGGTGCCGCCGGCCAGCGCCCGGACCAGGCGGTAGAAGGTCTCCGAGGCCCCCCAGTTCTCCTTCTTCTGGTAGGCCGGGAGCTCCAGGGGAATGACCGGGATCGGCAGGTCGAGGGCGCGGGCGAGGCCGCCCGGATCGTCCTGGATCAGCTCGGCGGTGCAGGAGGCGCCGACGATCATCGCCTGCGGACGGAAGCGGGCGTAGGCGTGCGCCACGGCATCCTGGAAGATCGCGGCCGTGTCGGCACCGAGGTCCCGGGCCTGGAACGTGGTGTAGGTCACCGGCGGGCGGGCGTCCCGCCGCTCGATCATGGTGAACAGCAGGTCCGCATAGGTGTCGCCCTGCGGCGCGTGCAGCACGTAGTGCAGGCCCCGCATGGCGGTGGCGATCCGCATGGCGCCGATATGCGGGGGGCCCTCGTAGGTCCAGAGCGTGAGCTGCATCGCCTCAGACCTCCAGCCGGGCGCGGCGCTTCAGCGGGCGCGCGAAGAGTTCGGCGAGGTCTCCGGCCTGGTCGTAGCCCTGGATCGGGGTGAACAGCAGCTCGATCGACCACTTGGTCGCCAGCCCCTCCGCCTCCAGCGGGTTGGCGAGGCCGAGACCGCAGACCGTGAGGTCGGGCTTTTCCGCGCGGCAGCGATCCATCTGGGCGTCGAGGTTCTGGCCCTCCACCACCCGGGTACCGGCGGGCAAAAGCGCGAGTTCCGGGGCGAGGTGCTGGCGATGCAGGTAGGGCGTCCCGACCTCGATCAACTCCGCCCCCATCTCGCGGGCGAGGAAGCGGGCGAGCGGCAGCTCGAGCTGGGAATCGGGGAAGAAGAACACCCGTCTTCCGGTCAAGCGCTCGCGGTAGAGGTCGAGGGCGATGGCGGCGCGGGCGCGACCCGGCGCGGTGACGCGGGCGAAGCGCTCGGGCGACACGTCGAAGGTCTCGGCGGCGGCGGCGAGCCAGCCCGTCGTGCCCTCGGCCCCGAGGGGGAACGGCGCCGCAATCCGCTTCGCACCCCGGGCCTCGAGGGCGCGGGCGGTGTCGGCGAGGAAGGGCTGGGCGAGGAGGAAGCGGGTGTTGGGTCCGACCGCCGGCAGCGCCCCGGCGCGCCGGGCCGGCAGGAAGGCCACCGCGGCGAGGCCGAGATCCGCGAACAGCCGGGCGAACTGGTCCTCGACCACATCGGCCAGGGCGCCGACCACCAGGAGTGCGGGCGCCTCGGCCTCCGGCGCGCGGGGCATCTCGGGGACGAGGGCCGCCAGGCAGGCATCCTCACCCTGCGTGAAGGTGGTCTCGATGCCGCTGCCCGAGTAGCTCAGCACCCGCACGTCGGGGTGGAAGGTGTGCGAGAGGCGCTGCGCCGCCCGCGACAGGTCGAGCTTGATCACCTCCGAGGGGCAGGAGCCGACGAGGAACAGCAGGCGGATGTCGGGGCGGCGCTCGATGAGGCGGCGGACCACCCGGTCGAGCTCCTCGTTCGCGTCGGCGAGGCCCGCGAGGTCGCGCTCGTCGATGATGGCGGTGGCGAAGCGCGGCTCGGCGAAGATCATCACACCGGCGGCGGACTGGATGAGGTGCGCGCAGGTGCGCGAGCCGACCACGAGGAAGAAGGCGTCCTGGATCTTGCGGTGCAGCCAGACGATGCCGGTGAGCCCGCAGAACACCGCGCGCTGGCCGCGCTCCTGGCGGATGTCGCAGCCCGTCTCGAGAACGGGGGCGGTGAGATCGGAAACCGGCGCGTGGGCGTTCATCGGGCGGCCTCCGCGACGAGGCCGGACGGCAGCGCCTGGAGGCGGGCGGCCCGCAGCTTCAGCACGAACTGCGCCGCGTTGACGGCGTAGGAGGCGTAGGCGGCCAGGGCGAGGCCCATCAGGCCGGCGGTGTCGAGGACGCCCGCGGCCAGGGCCACGAGGTAGGCCGTGTGCAGGGCCAGCACGAGCATGCTGACCATGTCCTCCCAGTAGAAGGCCGGTGCGAACAGGTAGCGGCCGAAGACGGCCTTCTCCCAGATCGAGCCCGTGATCATGATCGCGTAGAGCAGCAGGGTCTTCAGCACCACGGACGCGTTGGCGACGGCTGCGTCCTCGCCTGTCCACAGGGTGCGGAGGACGAGGCCCAGGCTGACGGCGAACACGAGGAATTGAAGGGGGGCCAGAACACCCTGGACCAGGGTCCAGCGGGTGGCGTCGCGACGGGCGCGCTGATCGGCGTCGTAGAGAGGTCGTCTGGGCCTGTCCGCTCTCCCGATCATGCTGTCCGCCCCCTTGCGGAGACCCCTTGCGACCAGGTCGCCGGGCCTCGTTGAAGGGAGGTTAGGAAGGCGGCCCCGGAGTGTCAAGCCAGCTTTACGTCAAAAGCGAATGACAGATTGAATGCAAAATAGTTATAGGTCGAGTATTGATAAAGCGAGTTTCGGGCGTATCGTGCAGCCTCGTTGCAGGTGCCGGCCAAGCTGGCCCACCCCGGCACCGGGATATTGCGGTGCACGCTCAAAAGTCCCGGAATTCGACGCGCAAGATCGAGCCGACACACAGGCCGTCAGACACATTGGGAGGGACCAATGGATGATGTGAGGCAGTTCGGTGATCGCTTGCGCTACGAACCATCCAGCCGGGATGTTACGGACCTGTGCGAGTCGGAAATCAGTGCGCAGCTCGCGGTCTTCGGACAGGCGATCCGGCTGCAGCGAGACTTGGCCCGCGTCGTCGAAGCCGAGATCATTCCCCGCCTGATGCTGGCGCACCGGATCGAACCGGTCCCGGACCCGACGGACGTACTGCCGAGCGAGGAGCAGATCGCGGCCTTCACGGCCCTCATGCTCGACCCGGCCGGCGACGACGTGGAGGGCCGGCTCGCCGAACTCCTGGCGAGTGGCCTCGGGACCGACAGCCTCCTCCTGGACCTCCTCGCCCCGACGGCCCGGCACCTCGGCATCCTGTGGGAGGAGGACCTCTGCGACTTCGTCGAGGTGACCCGCGCCATGGGACGGCTGCAGCGGATCATGCGCGAGATCACCGGCCGCTTTCGTAGCGAGCCCGCGGCGCCCCCCGTGAACCGGAAGATCCTGCTGCTGCCCTGTCCGGGAGATTCCCACAGGTTTGGCCTGACCCTGGTCGAGCAGTTCTTTCGGGAAGCCGGCTGGTCGGTGACCTCGACGGTCACGCAGCCGGAGATGGACAGCCTCCGCTGCGTCCGGGAGGAGTGGTTCGACGTCGTGGGCCTCTCCCTCGCCTGCGAGGCCCTGCTTCCCGCGATGACCGAGACCGTCGCGGCGCTGCGCCGGAATTCGCGGAACGATGCGCTGCGGGTCCTGGTTGGAGGTCCGGCCTTTGCCGCCAATCCCGACAGCTTCCGGCGCGTCGGGGCCGACGCGAGCGCCGGTGACGCCCGCATGGCCCTGTCCGTTGCCGAATGCTTGCTTGATCTGCCGGTCAGACCCTGCTGAAAGAAGTCCCGATCGACAAACACGCCCTCCCGATCCGACCTGCCCGACCCCATTCCGACCTGGTGATCCGTGACCAGCCTGGCGCTTCCTGCCGCGAGCCATGCGCTTGCGGCGCTTCAAAAGTCCCTCGGACCCCTCGACGCGCAGGCGGCGGGATTGCTGGTGGCTGCCGCGACGGACCTGTCGCTGGTCATCGACGGCGAAGGCGTCATCCGGGAAGCGACCTTCGGCAGCGCCGATCTCGCGGATGAGGGCTGCGACACCTGGCTGGGTCGTCCCTGGGTCGATACCGTGACGGTCGAGAGCCGCCCGAAGATCGCCGCGCTCCTCAAGGACGCCGCGCCCGGCGCCGTCACGCGCTGGCGCCAGGTGAACCACGTCTCGCCCACCGGCACGGACCTGCCCGTGCGCTACGCCGCCATGCGGCTGGCCAAGGACGGCCAGATCCTCGTCCTCGGGCGAAACCTGCGCGCCATGGCCTCGCTGCAGCGGACGCTCGCCGAGACGCAGCAGGCCCTGGAACGCGACTACCTGCGCATGCGCGGCGCCGAGACCCGGTACCGCCTGCTGTTCCAGCTCGGCTCCGAGCCCGTCCTCGTGGTCGATGCCGCGACCCGGCGGGTGACCGAGGTGAACCCCGCCGCTTCCCGGCTGATCGGCCGGGCCGAGAAGCGCATCGTCGGGCAGGACGCGGTCGACCTGTTCGACGGCGCCTGTGCCCGCGACCTCGAATCACTCTTCGCCGGCCTCCGGATGACCGGGCAGGCGGCCGACCTGGAGGCCCGGCTCGGGCATGGCCGCGGTGCCGTGCGGGTCGCCGCCTCGCTGTTCCGTCAGGAGAACGCCACCAGCATCCTGCTGCGGCTGGCTTCCCCCGAGCCCGTTGAGACGAGCGCGGCCCGGACCGGTGCCGGCGCCCTCGACGTCGTGAGGAATATGCCCGAAGGCTTCGTGGTCACCGACCCGGCCCGGCGGGTGCTGACGGCGAATCCCGCCTTCCTGGACCTCGTCCAGCTCGCCACGGAGGAGCAGGTTCGCGGACAGCCCCTCGACAACTGGATCGGGCGGGAGGAATCCGAGGCTGCGGCCCTGTTCGCGACGCTGGCGCAGCATGGCTCCGTCCGCCACTTCCCCACGCAGATCCGCGGCGCCTACGGCAGCGTCGAGGACGTGGAGGTCGCCGCCGTCTCGGTCGCCGGGGGCAGCCAGCCCTGCATCGGCTTCACCCTCCGCGCGACGCCCCGGCGCGCGGCGGCGGTCGCGGGCGGGCGCGAGCTGCCCCGCTCCGTCGAGCAGATGACGGAGCTCGTCGGGCGTGTCTCGATGAAGAACCTGGTGCGCGAATCGACCGATCTCATCGAGCGGCTGTGCATCGAGGCCGCCCTGCGCATCACCCGCGACAACCGGGCCTCCGCCGCCGAGATGCTGGGCCTGAGTCGCCAGGGCCTCTACGCCAAGATGCACCGCTACGGCATCGGCGATCTCGAAGGCCGCGACGCCCCCGACGAAGCCTGACGCCCCCCCGGATACCCGCTCGCGCGCCGGTACTTGCGCGCGATCCGAGACGACGTCGCGCCGGCCCGAACTCACGACAATCTTGTAAATCAAACTTGACACTCGTGGGCGTTAAAATCTAGCGTCATCCCCATGGCAATGCCAGCACCCAGCGCCCTCATCGAGCTCCTGAAGCCGATCACATGGTTCGCGCCGATGTGGGCCTTCACCTGCGGCGTGGTCTCCTCCGGCGCCTCGCCCACCGGGCAATGGCCGGTGATCGCCGCGGGCGTGATCCTGGCGGGTCCCCTGGTCTGCGCCACCTCGCAGGCGGTGAACGACTGGTACGATCGCCACGTCGACGCCATCAACGAGCCGCACCGGCCGATCCCCTCGGGTCGAATGCCCGGGCGCTGGGGCCTCTACGTCGCCGCCGGCTGGACCGTGCTGTCGCTCCTCGTCGCCGCCGCCCTCGGCCCCTGGATCCTCGGTGCCGCCCTGTTCGGCCTCGTCCTGGCCTGGATCTACAGCGCCCCGCCCCTGCGCCTGAAGCGCAACGGATGGTGGGGCAATTCGGCGGTGGCGATCTGCTACGAAGGGCTGCCCTGGTTCACCGGCGCGGCGGTGATGGCGGCGGCCGTACCGGACGGACGCGTGCTGCTGGTCGCCCTGCTGTATTCCATCGGCGCGCACGGCATCATGACCCTGAACGACTTCAAGTCGGTGGAGGGCGACGGCCGGACCGGCATCCGGTCCCTGCCCGTGCAGCTCGGAACCCTCGGGGCCGCCCGCCTCGCCTGCCTCGTCATGGCCGTCCCCCAGATAGCCGTCATACTCGGCCTGTTCGCCTGGAACCGGCCCTGGCACGGAACGGTCATCGGCGTCCTGCTGCTCGGTCAGTTCGTCCTGATGCGCCGGCTCCTGACCGCGCCCCGCGAGCGGGCGGCCTGGTACAACGGCACCGGCACCACCCTCTACGTGCTCGGCATGCTGGTGGCGGCCTTCGCCCTGCGGCCCCTGGTCCAGGGAGGTCCGTGATGGCGAACCCGACCTTCGGATGGCGCGCCATCGTCCGGCTCGGCCTCGTGCAGACCGCCCTCGGCGCCGTCGTGGTGCTGATGACCTCGACCATCAACCGCGTGATGGTGGTGGAGCTCGCCCTCCCGGCGATCGTGCCCGGCGGGCTCATCGCCCTGCACTACGCCGTTCAGGTCCTGCGCCCGCGCTGGGGCTACGGCTCGGATCGCACCGGCCGGCGCACGCCCTGGATCATCGGCGGCATGGCGGCCCTGGCCCTCGGCGGATTCGGCGCGGCCGTGGCCACCGCCCTCGCCGAGACGCACCAGGCCGCCGGCCTCGCGCTGGCGGTGGTCTCGTTCCTCACGGTCGGCATGGGCGCGGGGGCCGCCGGAACCTCGCTCCTCGTGCTCCTTGCCACCGGCGTGGACGCCCGCCGCCGCGGCGCCGCCGCCACGGTGGTCTGGGTCATGATGATCGCGGGCTTCGCCATCACCGCGCCGCTGGCCGGGCACTTCCTCGATCCCTTCTCGGGCGCACGGTTGATCGCCGTCTCCGGCACGGTCTCGCTCGTCGCCTTCGCGATGGCGTTCCTGGCTCTGCGCGGTGTCGAGCCCGCGGCCGGGCCGTCCGCCGGCGCCGAGGCGGCGGAGAAGCGTCCGTTCCGCGTGGTGCTGGCGCGGGTCTGGGCCGAGCCGGAATCCCGGCGCTTCACGGTCTTCATCTTCATGGCGATGCTGGCCTACAGCGCGCAGGAACTCATCCTCGAACCCTTCGCCGGCCTCGTCTTCGCGATGACGCCCGGGGTGACCACCAAGCTCGCGGGCCTGCAGCACGGCGGCGTCCTCGCCGGCATGTTGACCGTGGCCGGCCTCACCATGGGCATCGGCGGCCCGGTGCTGGGCTCCCTGAAAGTCTGGACCACGCTGGGCTGCCTCGGCTCGGCCCTGGCCCTCTTCGCCATCGCGGCCGCTGGCCTCGCGGGCGCCGACTTCCCCCTGCGGGTGCCGGTCTTCGCCCTCGGCCTGTTCAACGGCATCTTCGCGGTGGCGGCGATCGGTTCGATGATGGCGCTGGCCGGGGCCGGCGGCGAGGCCGAACGGGGCACGCGGATGGGCGTCTGGGGCGCGGCTCAGGGCGTGGCCTTCGGAGCCGGCGGCTTCCTCGGCACCGTCGCGGTGGACCTGGCCCGCCTGGTCACGCCGCGGGTGGTCGACGCCTATGCCGGCGTCTTCGCCGCCGAGGCGCTGCTCTTCGTCCTCGCCGCCGCCCTTGCGCTGCGCATCGCGCACGCGCCAGCGACCCCCGTGCCGCGGGGCCTGCGTCGTCGAACACCGTTCGAGGCAACGCTTTCCACGAGGTGAGATTATGGCTGCCGTGCGGGACACCGACCTCGAAACCTACGATGTGGTGGTGGTGGGCGGTGGCCCGGCGGGTGCGACCGCGGCCACCGACCTGGCCCGCAGCGGGCGGCGCGTGCTGCTCCTCGACAAGCCCGGACGGATCAAGCCCTGCGGCGGCGCCATTCCCCCGCGCCTGATCCGCGATTTCGCCATTCCCGACCATCTCCTCGTCGCCCGCATCCGCTCGGCCCGGATGGTCTCGCCCCGGGACCAGCGCGTGGACATGCCTATCGGCGACGGCTTCGTCGGCATGGTCGACCGGGCCGACTTCGATCCCTGGCTGCGGGAGCGCGCCGCGGCCGCGGGCGCGGTGCTCCAGCCCGCCACCTTCCGGCACATCGAGCGTGACGCGGAGGGGGCCGCCGTCCACTATCTCCAGGACGGTTTTCCCCGTGCCGCCCGGGCCCGCCTCGTCATCGGCGCCGACGGCGCGAGTTCCGCCGTCGGCCGGGCCGAGATCCCCGGCCACGCCGCCATGCGCCAGGTCTTCGCCTATCACGAGATCGTCCGCCTGCCCGAGGGCGGTGCGCACGACGTCGAGGCCACCCGCTGCGACGTCTATTACCAGGGCAAGCTCTCGCCGGACTTCTACGCCTGGGTCTTCCCGCACGGCGACACGGTGAGCATCGGCACCGGAAGCGCCCGCAAGGGCTTCTCCCTGCGCGGAGCCATCCGCTCCCTGCGCGCCTCCACCGGCCTCGCGGCGGGCGAGACCGTCCGGCGCGAGGGCGCCCCCCTGCCCCTGAAGCCCCTGCGCCGCTGGGACAACGGCCGCGACGTCCTCCTGACCGGGGACGCGGCCGGCATCGTCGCACCGGCCTCCGGCGAGGGCATCTACTACGCCATGCTCGGCGGGCGCCTCGCCGCCGAGGCCGCGCAGGCCTTCCTCGCCACCGGGCAGGTCCGGGCGCTGGCCGGGGCGCGACGCAACTTCATGCGGCTGCACGGGCGCGTCTTCCTGATCCTGCGGATCATGCAGGCGGTCTGGTACCGCAACGACGGCTTGCGCGAGCGCTTCGTGTCGATCTGCCGGGATCGCGACGTGCAGCAGCTGACCTGGGATTCCTACATGAACAAGGAGCTGGTCCGGGCCAAGCCCGCGGCCCATGCGCGAATCTTCTTCAAGGACCTCGCGCACCTGTTCCGCTGGGTCTCGCCGTGAGTCTCGCCGGGGATCTCGCCGGGGATCTCGCGATGGGTCTCGACGGGGCGGGCGGCTGGGGGCCGGCCGGAATCGCTGCGGGCGCGGCGATCCTGGTGGCGCTGGCGGGCGGCCTCCTGACCACGACGTGGCCCTGGTACCAGGCCCTCCGGCGTCCCGCGTGGAAGCCGCCGGACTGGGCCTTCGGCCCGGTCTGGACCACGATCTTCACGCTGACGGCGATCTCGGCCGTCCTCGCCTGGAACGCCGATGCAAGCCCCGCAGCCCGCGCGTCGCTGGTGGCCGCCTACGCCGTGAACGCCGTGCTGAACATCGCCTGGAGCGGCCTGTTCTTCCGCCTGCGCCGGCCGGACTGGGCCTTCGTCGAGGTGCTGTTCCTCTGGCTCTCCATCGGCGTGCTCATCGTCGTCACAGGGCGCGTGCACGGGATGGCTGCCCTTCTGCTGCTGCCCTACCTCCTCTGGGTCGGGGTCGCCGCCTGCCTGAACCGGGCGATCGTTCGCCTCAACGGTCCATTCCGGAGCGCGTGAGCGATGGAGGCACTTCTCGCCAGCGGTCACCTCGTGGACGCGATCCTGCTCCTCGTCGCCGGCGAGGCGCTGGGCCTGATCCTGTGGACTCGTCGGACGCAGGGCGCCTGGCCGCTCGCGCTCCTGTGCAACCTGACCTCCGGCGCGGCCCTGATGCTGGCACTGCGCGGCGCCCTCACCGGTGCCGGCTGGCCCGTGATCGCCGGATGCCTCGCCCTGGCCGGCCTGGCGCACCTCGCCGAGATGGCGCTGCGCCTCGGCCTCCTCCCTCCGCCCGTCCGCCTTCGCGATCCCCACGACGGGCGCGCCTGACCACCCCCCGACACCACAGCTCCGGAGAGACGCCATGGATTACCGCCGCACCGCTCTCCGACTGGGGACCGGCCTCGTCGTGGGTTTGGCCGCCCAGGGCGCCTCGGCGCAGGATGCCGAGCTGATCAAGCGGGGCGAGTACCTGGCGACCGCCGGGGACTGCGTGGCCTGCCACACGGCGCCGGACGGCAAGCCCTTCGCCGGCAACTACGTGCTCAACACGCCGATCGGGAAGATCCGTACGCCGAACCTGACCCCGGACCCCGAGACCGGCCTCGGCACGTGGAGCGCGGACGACTTCTACCGCGCCTTCCACGAGGGCATCACCAAGGACGGCTCCTACCTCTACCCGGCCTTTCCCTTCGCCTGGTACACGAAGGTCACCCGCGCCGATTCCGACGCGATCTTCGCTTATCTGAAGTCGCTGCCGGCGGTGCGCGAGCCGCGCAAGCCCTCCGAGATCCCCTTCCCGTTCAACATCCGCACCGCGCTCATCACCTGGCGCACCGCCTTCTTCACCGCCGGTGAATTCCAGCCGGACCCGCAGGCGAGCGCCGAGGTCAACCGCGGCGGCTACCTCGTCGAGGGGCTCGGCCATTGCGGCATGTGTCACAACGCCAACAAGATCGTGGGCAACAGCGGCCTGGCCGGCAAGCTCGGCGGCGGCGTCATCGACGGCTGGTACGCCCCCAACATCACCCCCGACGACCATACCGGCATCGGTGGCTGGAGCGACGATCAGGTCGTGACCTACCTGAAGACCGGCGCCGCCCCGGGGAACCAGCCCGGCGTCGCGGCGGGCCCGATGCGCCAGACCATCCAGGAATCCCTGTCGAAGATGACCGACGCCGACTTGAAGGCGATGGTGGCCTACCTGCGCACGCAGAAGGCCAAGGAGAGTTACAAGGTCAAGGACATCCAGGCCTTCAACCAGGCCGACGCCCCCGGCGCGGCGACCTATCTCAGCTACTGCTCCTCCTGTCACAAGCCGGACGGCAGGGGCGTCGAGGGCGCGATCCCGGCGCTCGCCGGCAACACCTCGGTGCAGGCGCAAGGCCCCGAGACGGTGATCCGCGTGATTCTCGGCGGCCTCTCGGCCCAGAACGGCTACGCGCCGATGCCGGCCATCGGCGCCGGCATGACCGACCAGGAGGTGGCCGACGTCACCGACTACGTCCGCAACGCCTGGGGCAATGCCGCTCCGGTGATCAGCGAGCGCGGCGTCGTCGCCACCGCGCGCAAGGCCACGGAGACGATGCTGGCGGGCACCGCGCCCTGCGCGGAGATCGCCCAGCCGGACATCGCCAAGGCCGTGGCCGAGTCGGGCGCGGCCCAGAGCCTCGCCGGGCTCGAACCCGAGAACTTCATCCCGATCGTCAACGCGCTCCTGCCGAAGATCAAGGCGGCGGTTCCCGACGCCAAGGGCGACGACATCGTCAACGGCCTGACGACGGCCTTCTGCAAGGCCGGGCGGAACGACACGCGCTACGACAAGGCCGGGTGGCACGCGGTGATCGGCAGCTTCGCCAGCGTCACCTATGCCCAGCTGAAGAATCCCGAGCTGAAGGCCTCGACCATGGGCACGACGCCCACGCCCTGACGCAATCGCCGCGAGCGGGGCGGGTCGTGGGGCCGTGGCCTGCGGATCCTGACGCGACGGATCAGCCCGCACGGGACCCCGCCGATGCGCCGCCGGCGCAGCCCTCAGCTCGCCATGGTGATAATGAGCGGGCCGTTGCGGGTGGCGACCACCGTGTGTTCGTACTGGACCGTGAGCGCCTGCGGCCGGCTGTAGAGGGTCCAGGGATCGTCGCCATCCTCGGCGAACTCGGCCCCGAGGGACAGGAAGGGTTCGACGGTGAACACCAGGCCGTCCGTGGCGACCCGGCGCTCGGAGGCGTCGGGCCAGGTGGCGATCTCGGTGGGCTCCTCGTGGAGGGAGTGACCGACGCCGTGGCTGGCGAGGTTGCGCACCAGGGTGTAGCCGTTCCGGCGCGCGAAGGCCCCGACCGCCTGGCCGATGGCGGCGATCGGCTTGCCGGTCCCGACCTGCCGCAGGCCGGTCCACATCGCCCGGCGGCCATCCTTGCACAGCCGCTCCACCGCGCGGGTCACGGGCGGCACGGGAAACGAGGCCCCGGTATCGGCGAAGTAGCCGTCCTTCGCCGCGGAGACGTCGATATTGACGAGGTCGCCCGGGTTGATCCGGCGGGCCCCCGGAATGCCGTGCGCGACCTCCTCGTTGACGCTGATGCAGGTGGCGCCGGGAAAGCCGTAGGCCAGCTCCGGCGCCGGCTGGGCACCGGCCGCCTCCAGCAGACGGCGTCCGACGAGGTCGAGCTCCGCCGTCGTCATCCCGGGTTCGATCGCCTTCCCCATCGCTTCCAACGTCTGGGCGACGATGCGCCCGATCCGCTTCAACGCCGCCAGATCGTCGTCGCTCGATACCGTCATGTCGCTGTCCCTCGGGGCCGCCCGGATGGCTGGCCGCTCGCATCGCCGCCCGTCGGGGCATACCCATAGCGGACCTCCGGCTCCGGGACGACGGCCGGTTCGGCATGGCGGCCCTCAGCCCGCACAGGACGATCCCCCGGCTTGCGGATCGCGCCGGATCGCGTCACCAGCACCGGGATGGCCCACCCAAGCTCCGCCAACGCCGTATCGGACCTGCCGATCGAGGACGCCCTTCCGGCCCTGCGCGACGCCCTCGCCGGGGGGTCGGCCGCGGTCCTGGTTGCGCCGCCCGGCGCGGGCAAGACCACCCGGGTGCCGCTGGCCCTTCTCGACGCGCCCTGGCTGCGCCCCGCCGACAAGATCATCCTGCTGGAGCCGCGCCGCCTGGCCGCCCGCGGAGCGGCCGAGCGCATGGCCGCCACCCTCGGCGAGCGCGTCGGCGACACGGTCGGCCTCCGGGTCCGCCTCGGCTCGAAGATCTCCGGCCGCACCCGGATCGAGGTCGTCACCGAGGGCGTCTTCACCCGCATGATCCTCGACGATCCGGAACTCACCGGAATCGGTGCGGTCCTCTTCGACGAGTTCCACGAGCGCTCCCTCGACGCGGATCTCGGCCTCGCCCTGGCCCTCGACACCCAGGGCGCCCTCCGCGAGGACCTGCGAATCCTGGTCATGTCGGCGACCCTCGACGGCGCCAGGGTCGCCGGGCTGCTCGGCACCGCGCCGGTGATCGAATCGGAGGGGCGCGCCTACCCGGTCGAGACGCGGTACTGGGACCGCGACCCGAATCGCCGGATCGAGGACGTCGTGGCGGAGGCCATCCTGCGCGCCCTGCGGGCCGATTCGGGCTCGGTCCTGGCCTTCCTGCCGGGCCAGGGCGAGATCCGCCGGGTCGCGACACTGCTGGCCGACAAGGTCGACGCCGTCACGGAGATCGCACCCCTCTACGGGGCGCTGACGCCCGCCGAGCAGGACCGCGCCGTGGCGCCCGCGCCGCCGGGCCGGCGCAAGGTGGTGCTCGCCACCAGCATCGCCGAGACCTCGCTGACCATCCAGGGCGTGCGCATCATCGTCGATTCCGGCCTGTCGCGCGTGCCCGTCTACGAGCCCGGCCTCGGACTGACCCGGCTCGTCACCGCGCGGGCGTCGCGCGCCTCCGTCGACCAGCGCCGGGGGCGTGCGGGCCGCACCGAGCCGGGCATCTGCCACCGTCTCTGGGCGGAAGCCGCCACCAACGCCCTGGAGCCCTTCACCCGCCCGGAGATCCTCGCCGCCGACCTCTCGGGCCTGGTGCTCGACTGCGCCGCCTGGGGCGTCGCCGATCCCGCGACCCTCGCCTTCCTCGACCCGCCACCCGCCCCCGCCCTGGCCGAGGCGCGGGCGATGCTGCGGGACCTCGGGGCGATCGAGGCCGAAGGCCGTCTCACCGAGACCGGCCGGGCCCTGCGCGCCCTGCCGCTGCCGCCGCGCCTCGCCCGCATGGTGGTCGGCGCGGCAGGGTACGGCACGGCCCGCGCGGCGGCGGATCTCGCGGCGGTGCTGGTCGAGCGCGGCCTCGGCGGGGACGACACCGACGTGACCCATCGGGCCGAGCGCTTCGTCCGCGACCGCGCTCAGCGGGCCGCGGACATGCGCCGCCTCGCCCAGGGCTGGGCCCGGCAGGCGGAGAGCTTCGCCGGGGCCCGGGCCGGCGCAGCCGGGGGCCTCGACATGAGCGAGGCCGGGCCGCTCCTCGCCCTGGCCTATCCCGATCGCGTCGCACGCGCCCGCGGCCGCGACGGCGAGTTCGTGATGGCCAACGGCCGGGCCGGCCGCGTCGATGCGGCCTCCGCCCTGGCCCGCGCGCCGTTCGTCGTGGTGGCCGAGCTGACCGGCACCGCCGCCCAGGGGCGCATCCTCGCGGCAGCGCCGATCACCCTGGAGGCGATCGAGGCCCTGTTCGGATCGACCATCGCGGCGACGACACAGGTCACCTTCGATCGGAGTGCCCGCGCGTTGCGGGCCCGCTCCCTGCGGCGCCTCGGAGCGCTCACGCTGGGCGAGCGCACCCTGCCGGTGCCGGCCGACCTTGCCGCGGCAGAGATCCTGGCGCGGGGCGTTGCCGAGATCGGCCTCCCGGCCCTGCCGTGGACGCCGGCGCTGACGCAGTGGCGGGCCCGCCTGCAGTTCCTGCGGGCGGCCGATCCCGGGACCTGGCCCGACCTGTCCGACGCCCACCTCCTGGACACGATCGAGGCCTGGCTGGCGCCCGAGATCGTCGGGCGCACCAGCCTCGATGCGGTCGGCGCCGACGATCTCGCGCGCGCCCTGCAGGCGTTGCTGCCCTGGACTCTGCGCGCGCGCCTCGACGCCGAGGCCCCGACCCATGTCGAGGTGCCCACCGGCTCGCGCATCGCCCTCGATTACGAGGCCGAGGGCGGGCCAGTGCTCGCCGTCCGGGTGCAGGAGCTGTTCGGGCTCGAGCGCCATCCGAGCATCGCCGGGGGCCGTATTCCCCTGGTCCTGCACCTGCTCTCACCGGCCTCGCGGCCGATCCAGATCACGCGCGATCTGCCGGGTTTCTGGCGCGGGTCGTGGAGCGCCGTGCGTTCGGAGATGCGCGGGCGCTATCCGCGCCATCCCTGGCCCGAGGACCCGGTCGCGGAACCGCCGACCCGGCGGGTGAAGCCGAGGGGCACGTGACCGAACGCCTTCGCGCCACCCTCGCCCTCTACGATCCGCGCGGGCGGCTCGCGGCCCCGGCCTACCGGCACCTGCTGATCCGCACGCTGCTCCTCGGTTTTGGGCTGCTCTGCCTCGGGATCTGGCTCGCCAGCCTCGGCCTGCGCTGGGCCGGGGTCCTGGCGGTCGCCGGCATCCTGCCGGTGATCGGGGCGACGGCGATCCAGACGGTCCGGCGCCTGCACGACCGGAACCGCAGCGGCGGCTGGTTCGGCCTGTATGTCCTGGCCGAAACGGTCGGCGTCCTGCCCCTGGAGCGGGCCGTCGACGCCCATCCGCTCCCGGTCATCGCGCTGGTTCTGGCGATGCTCGGCTTCTTCCTCTGGTTCTTCGTCGAGACGGTGTTCCGGGCGGGGAGCCCGGGGGCCAACCGCTACGGCCCGGTCCCCGCAGAGGCGTGAGCGCTCAGGCCGCCCGGCGGGCGGCGAGGACGATGCGGGCGGCGCTCCGGCTCGGCGGGTCGTCGTCCGGCAGGCGCATCAGGCTGTCGATGCGGGCAAGCGCGGCCACCTGCGCATCCCGTGCCGGCTCTCCCGCCAGGAGCGGTGCCACCGCGTCGGCGAGGCGCGGAGCGGTGCATTCGGCCTGGATGAATTCCGGCATTGCATTCTGTCCGAGGATCAGATTCGGCAGCACGATCGTGGGCACCTGGATGAGGCGGCGGGCCACCGCCTCCTCGATCCGCGAGACCTTGTAGGCGACCACCATCGGCACGCCGGCCAGGGCCAGTTCCAGGGTGACGGTGCCGGAGGCCGCGAGCGCCGCCCGGGCCCGGCGGAAGGTGGCGTGCTTGGCCGCCTCGCCGTGAACGAGGGTGACCGGATTGTCCCAGGCCAGCGCCAGACGCTCGATCAGGGCCCTGTGCCGGGTCACCGCCGGCAGCACCGCCTCGATCGGTCCGAAGCGCGCCGTGAGCCGCGCCAGGGTGGCGCCGAAGACCGGCATCAGCCGCTCGATCTCCGAGCGGCGCGAACCCGGCAGGATCGCCAGGACCGGCCGCCCCGTCATGCGGGCTTCGGCCTCGGCGGCCCCGGGCCGCAGCTCGCCGAGCCGCTCGATCAGCGGGTGGCCGACATAGGTGCAGGCCGGGCCGTTCAAGCGCCGATGGGCCTCCGGCTCGAACGGCAGGAGGGCGAGGACGTGGTCGATGAAGGGGCGCATCTTCGCCGCCCGCCAGGGGCGCCAGGCCCAGACGCTGGGGGAGACGTAGTCGACGATGGGCAGGTCCGGCATCCGCTTGCGCACCCGCGCGGCGACCGCGTGGGTGAAGCCGGGGCTATCGATGATGACGAGGACGTCCGGCCGGGCCTCGACCACGTCGCGCACGGTCTGGCGGATGCGCCGCAGCAGGGTGCGCAGCCGGGCAGCGACGGGCAGGTAGCCCATCACCGCCACGTCGTCGATGGGAAACAGCGAGGCGAAGCCCTCCGCCGCCATGGCCTCGCCGCCGACCCCGCCGAAGCGGATCGGGCGATCCGAAAGCTCGCGCAGGCCGCGCATCAGCTTGGCCCCGAGTTGATCCCCGGAATCCTCGCCGGCCACCAGCCAGATCGTCCGCTCGCTGCGCGGTTCGCTCATGATCCCGATCCCGTTCTGGTCTCCGGACCGCCGACGTCGGCGCCCAGGCCGAGGAGAAAGAGGCCCGCCCGATCCGCCGCCGCGATCGTCGCCGGACGGTCGATGATCAGGGTGAAGCCCGCCTGGACGGCCAAACCGGCGCAGCCCGCCGCCGCCGCGTTCGCCACCGTGCGGGGGCCGATCGCCGGCAGGTCGACGCGCAGGTCCTGGCCGGTCTTGGCGCATTTCACCAGCACGGTGCCGGGCTGTGCGCTGCCGTAGCCGAAGGGCCGGCGTCCGAGCATCCGGGCCCGGGCCAGCATCCGGTCGGTCCCCTCCGGACCCTCGACGGTCAGGGCCCGCTGTCCGACGACGACGGTGGCCTGGCCGACGTCGAAATCCGACAGGGCCGCCAGCAGGGCGCGGCCGGTGGCGATGGAGTCCCGCGCCGCGGCATCGGGGGCGTGCCGGCCGAGCAGGCCCTCGGGACTGAGCAGATCCGGGGCGACCTCGTGGACGCCGACCACGCCGTGGCCGTGCTCCTCCAGGAGCGCCAGGGCGCCGCGCAGCAGGCGGTCGTCGCCGCCGTCGGAGATCGCCTTCAGGGCGTCTCGGTTGCGCAGGGCCGCGGCGGCGTTGAGGATCGCGGCCGGGTTCGGCCGGGACACGCCGCCGGCCGGCACCACGGTGACCGGCCCCCAGGCCTTGAGGATCGCCAGGATGCCGGCAATGTCGAGGAGGTCGACGGTGGCGGCCGCGCGGGCGCGCATCGCCCGCTCGGCGAACCCCCGGATGGCCAGGACGCGGAACGGCCGCCCCGCCCGGTCGAGGGAGGCGGCCACGAGTTCCGGCAGGCGGCCGGCGCCCGCCACCAGGACCAGCGCCGCCGGTGCGGGCGCGATGCGCGCGGCCGGCGCCGGGTTCGCGCTCAAGCGGCGCTCGGCGTCTCGCGCGGTGTGCAGAGCGAACGCTTGCCGCCGGCGCGGATGAAGGCGACGATCTCGGCCACGGCGCGATGGGTCTCGAACTCGGCGGCGACGTCTTCGAGGCGCTCCATCAGCGTGCCCTCGTTGGCGAAGAGCAGCCGATAGGCCCGCCGCAGGGTGTGGATGTCCTCCCGGGCAAAGCCCCGCCGCTGCAGGCCGATGATGTTCAGGCCCGACAGGTAGGCGCGGTTGCCGAGGGCCATCCCGTACGGGATGCAGTCGTTCTCGAGGCCGGACAGGCCGCCGACGAAGGCGTGCGCCCCGACGCGCGCGAACTGGATCACGGCCGCGCCGCCCCCGATGATGACGTAGTCGCCGACGCTGCAATGGCCGGCGAGCATGACGTTGTTCGAGAACACGACGCCGTCGCCGACCCGGCAATCGTGGCCGACATGCGCGTTGGCGAGGAAGGTGCAGTTGTCGCCGACCGTCGTCTCGAGGCCGCCCCCAGCCGTACCGGGATTCATGGTCACGCCCTCGCGGATCAGGCAGTCGGCGCCCACCGTGAGGGTCGAGGTCTCGCCCCTGAACTTCAGGTCCTGCGGCGGATGGCCGATGGAGGCGAAGGGGAAGATCCGGGTCCGGGGGCCGATCGTGGTCCGGCCGGCCACCACCACGTGGCTGACCAGCTCGCAGCCCGCCCCGAGGGTCACGGACGGACCCACATGGCAGAACGGACCGACCCGGACGCCCTCGCCCAGGGTCGCGCCGTCCTCGACCACCGCGCTCGGGTGGATCTCCGCGGCGGCGCTCACTCGGTCACCAGCATGGCGCCGATCTCGGCCTCGGCGACCAGGACGCCGTCGACCCGCGCCTCGCCGCGGAACCACCACATGGTCCGGCGGTGGTTGGTCTTGGTCATGTGGTAGCGCACGGTGTCGCCGGGGACGACGGGCTTGCGGAACTTGCACTTGTCGATGGTCATGAAGAACACCTGCTTGGTGCGCAGCTCGTCGCTCATGATGTGGCGGCAGCAGATGGCGCCCGCGGTCTGTGCCATGCCCTCGATCAGCAGGACGCCGGGAAACACCGGCAGGCCGGGGAAATGCCCGGTGAATTGCGGCTCGTTGATCGTGACGTTCTTGATCCCGACACAGCTTCGGTCGCCGTCGATCTCGACGATCCGGTCGATCATCAGGAAGGGATAGCGGTGCGGCAGGAGTTCCAGAACCTTCTGGATATCAGCCGAGCCAAGTTCACGCGGCATGTCGCTCATCGATTGTCTGATCCTACTGCGCGTCGGCGCCCCGCCGTCCCGCCTCGTTCCCGTTCGCCGCCAGATCTGGAGGAAGCGCCTTCATTCGGCAGATGGACCGCGGATGCAAGCCCTCAGGGCCGAAAGCTGCGGTCGCCCGGCCAGCGGAGCAACGCTCCGGGGCGACCGATCGCCACGTTGTCATTCCAGGGCGGAGGCTAACGTTTGAGTAGAAGTTTCCCGATCTTGACGTCGCCTTCGCGAGCCCCAGAATCCATGAGGGCCGACCCAGAAACGGCGGTTGTCCGAAGACCTCCCTTTCCGAGGACAAGACCTGATGGTTTCACCCGATAAGGATCGGTCCCCTCAAAGCGGGGCAGTGAGACCAGGGAACATCGAAGTTTCAGCGAGCAACAACGTTCAGGCGCTCCGTCCTGGAGACGTCGTCATCTCCGCCGACCTGGCGCATCGCCCCGTTCGGGCGATGGATCTCGCCGGCACGGCCGCGGCCCTCGGCGCGGTCGCCGCGCACTTGGTGCCGGACCCGGCCGCGGCCGGCCAGGCGATCCTCGACGCGATCCTCCGGCTCTGCGGATGCGGCTCGGCAGGGCTCTCCCTGCGCGACGTCGAGGCGGACACGCTGGTCTGGAGCCGCGTCGCCGGCCGGCTCGCCGACCAGGCCGGCCTGCGGTTTCCGCCCGATGGCGATGCGCAGCGTCACTGTGTGGAGACGGGAGAGACCATCCTCGTCAGTCGCCCGTTCGCCGGCCTCGCCGACGAGGCGGGCGCGCCCCTGCTCGAGGGCCTGTTCACGCCCGTGCGGGACACCGCCGGGCGGGTGCTCGGCGTGCTCTGGGCCATCCACCACGACGTGACCGCGCGGTTCGATGCGGAAGACGCCCGGATCCTGCAGCAATTCGCAGGGCTGTTCGTGCTGGCCCTGAAGGGGTCCGGCAACGCGGCACCGGAGCCCGGGGCGAAGCCCGCTCGCGCGGCCCACCGCACCCCGCCGGCGCTGGCCGACGCGAACCCGTTCATTCGTAAGCTGCACGGCTTCGTTCCGCTCACCTCGGCGGATCGGGAGCGCCTGCAGCGCCTGACGGACGAGGCCGTCGCCGTGCCGGCCCGGATCGATCTGATCCGCGAGGGCGATCGCCCCGGAGGCGTCTTCCTGATGCTGGAGGGAATGGCCTGTCGCTACAGGCGGGTCGGTCCGGATCGGCGCCAGATCACCGCCTACCTGCTCCCGGGCGATGTCTGCGACCTCGACGTCGCCCTGCTGAGCCGAATGGATCACACCATCATGACCCTGACGGACAGTCGGGTGGCCCGGCTCGACCGGACGACCGTGCTCGACCTGATCCGCAGCCATCCCAATATCGCGGCGGCCCTGCGCAAGACCACCCTCGTCGACGAGGCGACCCTGCGCGAATGGCTGGTCGGTCTCGGGTCGCGCGGGCCGCTCCAGCGGGTCGCCCATCTCTTCTGCGAGTTGCAGGCCCGGTTCGAGGTCGTCGGGCTGGCGGGTCCACGGGGTTTCCCGCTGCCCCAGTCGCAGTCGGACCTCGCGGACGCGACCGCCCTCTCCGGCGTGCACGTGACCCGGGCGATCCAGGACCTCACGGGCCGCGGTCTCGTCGCCCTGGCCGACGGGATGCTCCTTATCCGCGATCCCGGCGGGTTGAGGGCGCTCGCCGGATTCGGCGGCGACTACCTCCACCTCGAGGATCGGCACCCGCGCGGCTGAGGCTCAGGGCTTGGGCTCGTCCCCGCCGCTGGAACGCTCGGCCAGGCGCGCGAGCGTGGTCAACTCGCGGAACCAGGCTCTCACGGGCTTGGCCGGCGTCCCGCCCCATCGGCTGCCCGGAGGCACGTCGCGGTTCACGTTCGACGACCCGGCGATCTGCGATCCCATGCCGATGCGCAGGTGGCCGACGACGCCGACCTGACCACCCAGGACGACGTAGTCCTCGAGGGTGGTCGACCCGGAGATCCCAACGCCTGAAACGATCACGCAGTGACGTCCGATGACCACGTTGTGGGCGATCTGCACGAGGTTATCGATCTTGGTGCCCTCACCGATGATCGTGTCGCGGCTGGCGCCGCGATCGATCGTGGTGTTGGCGCCGATCTCGACATCGTCCTGAACGATGACCCGGCCGATCTGCGGTACCTTCAGGTGACCCCCCGGCCCCATGGCGAAGCCGAAACCGTCCTGGCCGAGGCGCGCGCCCGGATGGATGATGACCCGGTTGCCGAGAAGCGCATGAGTCAGGGTGGCCCCGGCTCCGACCGCGCAGTCGCGCCCGATCCGGACTCGGGGGCCGATGCTGGCATTCGGGCCGATGACCGTGCCGGAGCCGATCTCGGCACCCGGGCCGATGACGGCGCCCGGATCGACCTGCACGCCGGGTTCGAGGCGCGCCTCGGGATGGATATGGGCTCCCGGGGCGACGCCGGCCGAGCCGAAGAGCGAGGCGGGCCGCATCGCCTCCGGATGGAGCCGCGCCAGCAGGCCGGCGTAGAGCCGGTAGGGATCCCGCAGGACGAGGGCTACGGTCTCGGCCGGGACCCGTGGGGCGAAGCGGGGCGAGACGAGGCAGAGCCCTGCCCGGGTCGCCGCGAGCGCGTCGCCGTAGCGGGCGTTGTCCATGTAGGCGACGTCGGTCGGCGTGGCGGATTCCAGCGGCGCGGCGCCGGTGATCACGCCGTCCGGGTTCGTGCCCTCGGGCAGCGAAACGCCAGCAGCCTCGGCGATGGCGCCGAGGCTGAGGGTGGTGGTCGCGGAGAAGAAGATCGGATCTGACATGCCGTCACAACGCGCTGCCTCCCCGAAAGGAGGCAGCGCTCCGGGTCAGAACCGCGAGCCGCCGGAGAACCGGAAGGCCTGCAGCTGATCCTTGCCGACGCGGCCGAGGTAGTTGCCGGTCGCATCGTAGGCCTTCACGCCTTCATCCTTCGAGAGGGCGTAGGCGTAGTCGAAGCGGATCGGGCCCAGCGGCGAGTTCCAGAGGATCGACGCACCGACCGAGGACCGGATCGTCATCTTGTCGCGCACGTTCACGCACTCGGGTTCGACGCCGATGGTGTTCTGGTTGAAGTTACAGGCGCCGCCCGGTGCGATACCGTTGATGAAGGCATCGCCGTTCACGTTGAACTGCGTCCGGCCGTTATAGCCGAACAGCGTACCGGCATCGGCGAACACCGCGCCCTTCAGGCCCAGATCCCGCGGCACGCCGGGGAGCGGGAACTGAACTTCGACGGTTCCGCCGAAGTAGGTCGAGCCGCCGATGGCGTTCGAACGGCTGTCGCTGATGCCGACGTCGCGCGGACCGATACCGTTGGGCGCGAAGCCGCGGACCAGCGATGGGCCGAGGAAGAACTGATCGGTGATGCGCAGGGGCTGATCGTTCAGGGCCGTGATGTGACCGCCCTGGAAGCGGACGAAGCCGACCACGTCCTCGTAGAGCTCCTTGTAGTACCGGGCATCGCCGGTCACGCGGAAGAACTTCGAGTCGCCGCCGAGGCCGGCGACGTCAGGCTTCAGCTCGGCGTAGAGGCCGTTGCGGGGCGAGCCGAGGTTGTCGAGGGTCGAGTAGGCGAGCGTCAGGCCGGCGAGCGAGGTCAGCGTGTTGCCCTGCGACCCCTTGAGCGCGATCGAGGCTTCGCCGTCGAGGGCACAGGCGGGGTAGGAAGCCTGCTCACCCGGCGCGCCGGTCGCGAGGCCACCCGTCGTGATATTCGTATAACCGACGATCGGGTTCGAACAGTCGTTGTACGGACGCTTGATCGTGTTCGGAACCTTCAGCTCGGTGTTGTAGAGCGAGTACCGCATCGTGATGCCGAACTCTTCGGTGATCGGCAGGCCGACGCGGAGCTGGCCACCATAGACCGTGGTCTCGTAGCGCGAGTAGCGGGTCTGGTCGCTGTACTTGTAGAAGGCGTCGAAGCCGGCGGCGAGACGGTAGCCGAGGAAGTACGGCTCGGTGAACGAGAAGTCGAGGCCGCGGGAGTACTGGCCGCCGGTGCCCGCCACGCGGACGTACTGGCCGCGACCGAGGAAGTTCGACTCCGAGATCGAGACTTCACCGATGATGCCGTCCTGGGTGGAGTAGCCGCCCGCCACCGAGAACGAACCCGTGGGCTGATCCTCGACATCGATGTTGATGATCACGCGGTCGGCCGAGGAGCCCGGCTCGTTGGAGAAGCGCACCTTCTTGAAGAAGCCGAGGCCGTTCAGGCGCCGCTCGGCCCGGTCGGTCAGCACCCGGTTGTAGGCGTCGCCCTCGGTGATATCGAGCTCGCGCCGGATGACGTAGTCGCGGGTGCGGGTGTTGCCGCGGATGTTGATGCGCTCGACGTAGACGCGCGGGCCGTCCTCGACCACGAAGCCCAGGGCCACGGTGTGGGTGGCGCGGTCGCGCTGGCCGGTGGGACGCACCTGGGCGAAGGGGTAGCCCTGACGACCGACCTGGTTGGTGACGCCGTTGAGGGTGCGCTCCACGTCCTCGGCGTTGTAGACGTCGCCGACCTGGGCGCGGATCTCGCCGTCGAGGACCTGGGTGTCGAGGCCCGGCAGGCGGGAATCGATCGCGACCGCGCCGACGCGGTACTGCTCGCCCTCTTCAACGGTGACGGTGACGACCCAGCCGGCATCGCCCTCGCCCTCGACGTAGCGGGCATCGGCATTGATCACGCGGAAGTCGGCGTAGCCGTTCTTGAGGTAGTAGCGCCGGACGATGTCGAGGTCGTTGGTGATGCGATCCGGATCGTAGACATCGGAGGTCTTGATGAAGCTGAGGAAGTTCATCTCCGAAGAGGACATCAGCTCGCGCAGCTTGGACGACGAGTAGGCATTGTTGCCCACGAAGTTGATCGCCTTGATGCCGGTCTTGTCGCCTTCCTCGATCACGTAGATGACGTCGAGGCGGCCGTTCGGCAGGTCTACCGTCCGGAAGGTGACCTTGGCCGTTCCGCGGCCGGCGCGGCGGTAGACTTCCTTAATGCGCTGGATGTCGGCCTGAACCACGGCCTCGCTGAAGGCGCCGCGCGCCTTGGCCTCGACCTCGCCCTCGAGGGTGGCCTTCTCGATCTTCTTGTTGCCCTCGAACACCACCCGGTTGATCAGGTTGTTCTCGCGGACGCTGACGACGGTGCTGGCACCGCTGCGGGAGACCTTGACGTCGGAGAACATGCCGCTCGCCAGCAGGTTGCGGCGGGCTTCCTCGGGCGATCCGGAGGCGGTGCCAGTCACGTAGGACCGGATGGTGTCGGCATCGACACGCTTGTTACCCTGGACGACGATCTGCTGCGCCTGAGCGGCTCCACCGAGAACGAGGCCAGCGGCCGCCGCGGCGACTAGGACGATGGTCTGTTCCGCCGACTTACGCCGGCGCTTCCCCGTCATCGACATCATGTAATCGCCCGTCTCTTTATATCTTCAGCGCGAGTTTGCACCCGCAATCAGGCGCCCGTTTTCCGGGCGTCCTGACACCTGGTCCCAAGCTCAGCTTCTATCGGGATTCCGGCGTTAAGCAAACGCCGGGGGGTCCCGCTCACTGGGGATTTTGGGGAGACGTGGCCTTCCGGTCACTTAACGCCCCGGGCCGATCGTCGAACAGGGTCAACAAACGGTTGCGCGCGAAACCCGGAGGTTCCGCGCGCGAGGGGGATTGTGGTTAAGATCGAGGCGTTTGCATGTCCCGGAACGGGACCGGACGGCGCGTGCCGACCGGTCCCGCTCACGCCCGGTCAGGTTCCGCGGGCGCCCCATGAGGCGCCGAGATTGAGGATATCGTTCCAGGCGGCGAACAGCATGAGGAACAAGACCAGGGCGAGCCCGATGCGGAAGCCGATCTCCTGTGCCCGCTCGCTCAGGGGCCGGCCGCGAACGGCCTCGAAGGCGTAGAACAACAGGTGGCCCCCATCCAGCAGGGGCACGGGGAAGAGGTTGAGGAGGCCGATCGAGACCGAGAGCAACGCGATCAGCCCGACCAGGCCGGCAAGGCCGCCGCTCTGGGCCACGGCACCGGAGACGCGGGCGATGCCGATCGGTCCGGACAGCTGATCGGGGGATTCCCGGCCGGTGGCCAGCTTGCCGATGTAGTCGATCGTCCGGTCGACCACGAAGTAGGTCTCGTAGGTCCCCAGGCCGAGGGACTGGAGCGGGCCGTAATGCACGAGCTTGGCCTCGCTCGCCTTCGGACCCTGGATTCCCAAACGGCCGAAGCGGTGACGTCCGAAGGGGGTCACATCCTCCTTGCGCTCCGGCACGGCCACGAGCTCGCGGGTCTCGCCGCCGCGCTCGACCGTGAAGGTCAGGCTGGAGCCGGCCGCCCCCGACACCGTCCGCTGCATGTCGGTAAAGCTGTTGACCCGCGACCCGCCGATGGCGCGGATCACGTCGCCGGGCTCGAAGCCGGCGCGGGCCGCGGCGCTGTCGGGCATCACGGCCTCGACGCGGGCCGGCGTCTCGTAACGGCCGCCGACATAGATGGCGCCAGAGAACAGCGCGATGGCGAGGATGAAGTTGGCGATCGGCCCGGCGGCCACGATGGCGGCGCGCTTCGGGAGGGACTGCGTCGGGAAGCTCGTGGCCCGCTCCTGCGGGGACATCCGGGCGACGGCCTCGGGGTCCGGAACGCTGGCGCCGTTGGCGTCGCCGTGGAACTTCACGTAGCCGCCGAGGGGGATCGCCGAGAGCTTCCAGCGCGTTCCGTACCGGTCGTTGAAGCCGAAGAGTTCCGGTCCGAAACCGAGGGAGAAGGCGTGCACGCCGACGCCGCACCAACGCCCCACCAGGAAGTGCCCCATCTCGTGCACGAACACGACGATGCTCAGCACGATCAGGAAGGGGATCACGGCGCCGAAGAATCCGCTCGCCGTGCCGCCCATGGCGTTCAGGAAGTCCATTGGTCGATCCTCTCGGCCTCCCCCGGGGCCGTCGCTCCGCTGTAGCAGATCGGATGTGTTGAACGCGAACGCAAACCTTTCGACCGGGTTTTGCGGTCGCAGGGGGGTCGGCGGGCCGGACTATCCCCGCATTCCCGAGGTCACGGTAAAGAACCACGGCGGCTTCGAAGCAGCCAGCAAAGTCCTCAGTGACCGCCACCGGCGCCGGCCGCGGCCCGGGGCCGCCGGATGAAGGGCACGGCGCAGGCCATGGCCACGAACAGGAAGGTCAGGACCAGGAACACGTCGGTGAAACCCATCACCAAGCCCTGAAGGCGCACGGTGTTCATCAAGGCCTTCAGCGCCATCGCGTCGGCATTGCCGCCGAGCAGTTCGAACTGCCGGCGGGTCATCTCCAGGCGCTCGAGGACGGCGGTGTTGGTCCAGGTGAAGCGCTCGTGCAGGCGGGCGAGGTGCAGGTCCCAGCGGTCGTTCAGGACGGTGTTGATCAGCGCGAGCCCGACGGCACCGCCGAGGTTGCGGGTGAGGTTGTAGAGGCCGGAGGCGTTCTTCATGCGCGCCGGCGGCAAGGTGCCGAGGGCGATGTTGTTGATCGGGATCATGCACAGCATCAGCGAACAGCCACGCAGGATCTGCGGCACCAGGAGTTCCCAAAAGTCCCAGTCCTTGGTCAGGCCGGTGACCATCCAGGTGCCGGTGGCGAACCCGAGGAAGCCGAGCCCCATCATCAGGCGCGGGTCGACCTTGCCCGAGAAGCGCCCGGCGATCGGCGCGGTGGCGAACATGCAGAGGCCGGAAACGAACATCGTCTCGCCGATCTGGAGCGCCGAGTAGCCGCGCACGCGCCCGAGATAGACCGGGTAGAGGTAGGTCAGGCCGTAGAGGCCGATGCCGAGGACGAAGCTGAAGATGCAGCCGGCCGTGAAGTTGCGGTCGGAGAAGGCGCGCAGGTCGACGATGGGCTCGGCGGCCGTGAAGGCCCGCCAGAAGAAGGCGGGTCCGGCGGTCAGGCAGATCACCGCGCAGGCGAAGACCGCCTCGTCGGCGAGCCAATCGTGGTTCGGCCCTTCCTCCAGCACGTATTCGAGACAGCCGAGCATCAGGGCCATGAACACGAGGCCGAACCAGTCGAAGCGCTTGAACAGGGCCAGGTTCGGCTCGTCGAAATCGACCAGCAGGTAGGTCGACACCGTCACGAAGATGCCCGGCACGACGTTGACGAGGAACAGCCAGTGCCAGTCGAACAGGTCGGTGAGGTATCCGCCGACGGTGGGCCCGATGGTGGGCGCGAGCGTCGCCACGAGGCCGATCATCGGCGAGACGATGGAGCGCTTCGAGGGCGGGAAGATCGTGAAGGCGGAGGCGAAGACCGTCGGGATCATGCCGCCGCCGATGAAGCCCTGCGCCGCCCGCCAGAGGATCATCTCGTTGATCGAGGTGGAGGTGGCGCACATCAGGCTCATCAGCGTGAAGCCGCCGGCCGAGATCACGAACATCCAGCGCGTTGAGACGACCCGCGACAGGAAGCCGGACAACGGGATCGAGATCACCTCGGCGATGAGGTAGCTGGTCTGCACCCAGGGGATCTCGTCGCCCGAGGCCGACAGGCCGGCCTGGATCTCGGCCAGCGAGGCCGAGACGATCTGGATGTCCAGGATCGCCATGAACATCCCGAACACCATGCAGACGAACGCCACCATGCGGCGGCGGTCCAGCGGCGGCTCGGCGGCCGGTGGGGCCGATGCCAGGGTGGCGGTCGCGGCCATCGGCGGCGCCTAGTGCCGGGAGGCCGTGCGGAGCCGGTCGTCCCCGGCCGCGGTCTCGGCGCTATCGCGTGTGTCCACCCGGACGGTCACCGAAAGGCCGGGCCGCAGGATGCCCTCGCGGGCGACATCGGCCGGCACGTGCACCCGCACCGGCAGACGCTGAACGATCTTGGTGAAGTTGCCGGTGGCGTTGTCGGGCGGCAGCAGGCTGAAGACCGAGCCGGACGCGGGGGAGAGCGACTCGACCTCGCCGACGATGTCGCGGTCCGGGTAGGCGTCCACCGCGATGTGCACGCGCTGGCCCGGATGCATGCGCTCGACCTGGGTCTCCTTGAAGTTTGCGTCGATGCGGACGCTCTCCAGGGGGACCAGGGCGGCGATGCGCGAACCCGGGGAGACATAGGCGCCGGCCTCCGCGGCCTTGTTGCCGATCACGCCGTCGAAGGGCGCCCGGATCGTGGTGAAGTCCAGGTCGCGCGCGGCCCTGGCCTCGGCGGTGCGCAGTTCGGCGGCGAGGCCCTCCGCCTCCTTGCCCTGCGCCCGCAGCACCTCGACATTGGCCCGCATGGCCACGAGGGAGGCCTCAGCCCCCTTCACCGCGGCCTCCGTCCGGTCGCGGTCCGCCCGCGCCTGCTCGATGCGCGCCTTGGCGACGAAATCGACCTTCTCGAGTTGCTGCTGGCGGGCATAATCGGCCGCGGCGCGGACCGCATCGGCCCGGTTGGCGTCGATCTGGGCCGAGGCCTGCAGCATCTGCGCCTGCGCGGCCTCGACCTGCCGGGCGATGCGGGCGATGGCCGCCTGCTGCGTCTCCAGCTTGTCGTGGGCGGCCTGCGCGGCGAGGCGATAATCGCCGTCGTCGATCCGGGCGATCACGTCGCCCTTGTGCATCGCCTGCCCATTCACGACCGGAACCGCCGCGAGATAGCCGGGGATCTTGGCGGCCAGGACCGAGATGTCGGCCTGGACATAGGCGTCGTCGGTGCTGACGAAGAAGCGTCCGACGGTCCACCAGGCATGCGCCTTGTAGGCGCCGCCGCCGAGGGCGGCGAGGAGCAGCGTCGCCAGGACGAACTTGCGCGTCCGCCGGGGTTTGACGCGCGCCTCGCCCAGCGGAGGCACGATGACCGCCGGCGCCATCGCCTGGGCAGGGACGGCCGCCGGAGGCGTCGCCACCGTCCGTGTCTCGACAGCGTCGACCGGAACCGGCTCGGCTCGAAAGCCGTCGTCCTCGCGCAAGCTCATGACTTCGATCTCATGGACGACGTTCTCATGGACTTCGATCTCAAGGCATCGACCCGGTTCTTCGAAGGGGTTGACCGAACCGTTCGGTCATTTTCAGGGCCGTGTGCGCTGGCGCGGCCCGGGGCATTCAGATATTATGACCGAACCGTTCGGTCAATGAGGATCCACACCATGGCGACCGCAGATGCCGCGCTTGATGCGCGGGAACGCACACCGGGCGAGACCGACAAGCGTCGCCAGATCCTCGACGGCGCGCGCGCGGTCTTCATGGCCTCCGGCTTCGACGGCGCGAGCATGGGCGAGATCGCCAAGGCGGCGGGCGTCTCGAAGGGGACCCTCTACGTCTACTTCGACAGCAAGGAAGCCTTGTTCGAGGATCTGGCGCTGTCCGAGAAGCGGGGTCTCGCCGAGGTGCTGTTCCGCCTCGACGCCGACGATCCCGACGTGCGCAGTGTCCTCACCCGGCTCGGGCGGAGCTACCTCGCCGAGATGATCCGGCCGGAGCACGTCACGGTGATTCGGATGGTCATCGGCGCCTGCGAGAAGTTCCCGCGCCTGGGCCAAGCCTTCTTCGAGGCCGGGCCGGTGCAGGGCACGACGCGGCTGGCCGCCTATCTCGACGCGCAGGTGGCTGCGTCGCGCCTGCGCCCGGCCGATACGAATCTCGCCGCGCGCCAGTTCCTGCAGATCTGCCAGGCCGGATTGCTGACGCGCCTGCTCTTCAACGCCGGCGACGGCGTCTCCCAGGCGGAGATCGAGCACAACGTCAGCGAGGCCGTGCGCGTGTTCCTGGCCGGCTACAGCCCCGAAGCTTGAGGCCCGGGTCAGGCCGCCGTGAGGGCCTGGCTGCTCCAGCGACGAACCTCGGCATCGATGGCCAGGGCCTCGTCGACATCCGCGGGCGCGGTCCGGTACGGGCCGGCGAAGTGCGCGCAGGCGCGCTCGACCAGGTCGGCGATGCCGTAGAAGCCGATCGCCCCCTTGATGAAGGCCGCGACCGCGATCTCGTTGGCCGCGTTCATCACCGTGGGCGCGGCGCCTCCGGCGGCGAGCGCCGCCCGGGCGATGCGCAGGCAGGGGAAGCGCGCCTCATCGGCGGCCTCGAAGGTCAGGCTTCCGGCAGCGGCGAGGTCGAGGTGGCGGCCACGGGCGATCGTCAGGCGCTCGCCGAGACCCAGGCAATGCGCGATCGGCACCCGCATGTCCGGCATGGCGAGGCCCGCCGTGACCGCGCCGTCACGCCAGTAGACGAGGCCGTGCACGATCGATTGCGGATGGACGATGACGTCGAGGCGCTCGGGTTCGAGGGCGAACAGGTGGTGCGCCTCGATCAGCTCCAGCCCCTTGTTCATCAGGGAGGCCGAATCGATGTTGATCTTCATGCCCATCGACCAGGTCGGGTGGGCGGCGGCTTCCGTGGGCGAAGCGGCGGCGATGCGCTCGCGGGTCCAGGTGCGGAACGGACCGCCCGAGGCGGTGATGGTCATCTTCGCGACGTCGTCGAGGCGGCCGTCCCCGAGGGCCTGCGCGAGGGCGTTGTGCTCGGAATCGACCGGCAGCAGGGTGGCGCCGTAGCGCTTGGCGTCGCGCATGAAGGCGTCGCCGGCGCAGACCAAGCTCTCCTTGTTGGCGAGTGCGACGGTGCGGCCGAGCTTCAGTGCCGCGTGGGTCGGGCGCAGGCCGGCGGCGCCGCTGACCGCCGCCACCACGATGTCGGCATCCCGGGCGACCGCCTCGAGGACGGCGCCCTCCCCGGCCCCGTTCCGGATACCGGTATGGGCCAGGGCGTCGCGCAGGGCCGGACCGGTGGACTCGTCGGCCAGGGCCACGAAATCGGGCTGCAGGTTGCCGGCCAGCCGGGTGATGGCCTCGACATCGCGCCCCGCCACCAGACCGCCGATGCGGAAGCGATCGGGATGCTGCAGTAGCAGGTCGATGGTCGATTGGCCGATGGAGCCGGTGGCGCCGAGAATGGTGACGGTCAGCAACGGAAGGGTCCTTCAGGCCGCCACGAAGCGGCGGGCGATGAGATAGAAGCCGGCCAGGACGGCCACGGCGAAGAAGCCGTCGAGGCGATCCATGACCCCGCCATGGCCGGGAATGGCGCGGCCCGAATCCTTCACGCCGTAGCGGCGCTTGAGGGCGGATTCGACGAGATCCCCGGCCTGACTCAGGACGGAGGCGGTGGCGCTGATGAGGGCGACGAGGGCGAGCGAGGTGGTCGCGAGATCGCTCCAGCCATGGTCACGCGCGACCACCACCAGGGCGACGCCGGCCAGGGTGCCGGCCGCGAGGCCGCCGAGCGCTCCGGACCAAGTCTTCTTCGGGCTGACCTTCGGCATCAGCTTCGGACCGCCGAAGGTCCGGCCGGTGAAGTAGGCGATGATGTCGGTGGACCAGACCACGGCGAACATCCAGGCCGGTCCCAGGATGCCGATGGCGGGATCGTCGCGCAGGGCGGTCGGGACCAGGGCGATCACCGCCGAGCTCAGGAGGCCCGCGAGGGCCCGCCCCCGTCCCGCCCCGCCACGGGCCACGGCCGTCACGAGCACGGCCCCGAGGGCACCGACCCCGAGGGTCATTCCGGGCGCCGCGTCCCCGTGCAGGCAGAGGACGAGGCCGAACAGGGTGGCGGCCGTGAGCGCCAGGACGAGGCGCCGGGGGACGACCGCGCTCATGCCGATCCACTCGGCGGCGAAGACGATCCCGGCGGCGAGCCAGATCACCGCGAAGGGCCAGCCGCCCAGGACCAGGGCGGACAGCACGATCGCGCCGAGCAGGACGGCCGAGACCAGGCGGGTCTGGAACTCACGGCTGGCGAGGAGGCCGCGCTGCGAGGCGGGTGCCGCCTCTCCGGGTGTCATGGTCAGCCGGCCTTGCCACTGAGGCCGCCGAAGCGACGGTCGCGACGGTGGTACTCGTCGACGGCGGCGCGGAAGGCGGCGTGGTCGAAATCCGGCCAGAACTCCGGCACGATCACGTATTCCGCGTAGGCGGTCTGCCAGGTGAGGAAGTTCGACAGGCGCTGCTCGCCGGAGGTGCGGATCACGAGATCCGGGTCCGGGATGCCGGTGGTGTCGAGGGCGCCCGTGAGCACGTCAAGATCGATGGCTTCGGGCGACAGCCGTCCCGCCGCCACGTCCCGGGCGAGGCTGCGGACCGCCCGCAGGATTTCCTGCCGGCCGCCGTAGTTGAAGGCCACGATCAGGGTCAGGCCGGTATTGGCCCGGGTGCGCTGCTCGGCCTCGTCGAGCAATCCGGCGATATCCGCCGGCAGTCCCTCGCGCTCACCGATGATGCGGATGCGGACGTTGTTGCCGTGGAGATCCGCCAGGTCGCGGCGGACGAAGAGCTTCATCAGACCCATGAGGTCCGCGACTTCGGCGGGCGGCCGACGCCAGTTCTCGGACGAGAAGCTGTAGATCGTCAGGTAGCGCACACCGAGTTCGATGGCGGAGCGCACGGCGCGCCGGACCGCCTCGACGCCACGCCGATGTCCCTCGACCCGCGGGAGCCCGCGATCGGAGGCCCAGCGGCCGTTCCCATCCATGATGATGGCGACGTGCGTCGGGGGCGCCGCCAGGGCTGGCACGGGGGAGCCCGGATAGACCGCCGCAGCGTTCTCCGCCGCGCCCAGCGCGACGTCCGTGCCGTGCACCCTCGCCGTCTCGATCTGACGCGCGCCTTCTGAGCGACCCAACGCGCTTCTCCCCCAACCGTCTCTCGTGCCGATCACACGTGGTCCCGATCCCGATCCTGGATCCTAGACCTGCATGATCTCCTTCTCCTTGGCGGCGAGCACGCCGTCGATCTCGGCAATGAACTGGTCGGTGGCTTTCTGGACATCGCCGGCCTGACGCTTCTCATCATCTTCGCTGATCGCGCCGTCCTTCTCCAGCTTCTTGAGATGGTCCAGACCGTCACGGCGGACGTGGCGGACGGCGACGCGCGCTTCCTCGGTGTACTTGTGGGCGACCTTGACCATCTCCTTGCGGCGCTGCTCGTTCATCTCGGGCACGCGCAGGCGGATGGTCTGGCCCTCGGTCTGCGGGTTCATGCCGAGGTCGGATTCGCGGATCGCCTTCTCGACGGCGGCGATCATGCCGCGGTCCCAGACCGAGATGCTGAGCAGACGGGGCTCGGGCACGCTCACCGTCGCCACCTGGGCCATGGGCATCATCGCTCCGTAGGCGTCGACCTGGATCGGATCGAGGATGCTCGGGGTCGCGCGGCCGGTCCGGAGCGATCCGAGATCACCCTTCAACGACGCCACGGCGCCCTGCATGCGACGCTTGATGTCGTTCAGGTCGAATTCTGGAATGGCTGCCATGCTGGACTATCCCGACGCGAACTTGAGGGAGTGGGTCGGGCCGCCGGGGCCCGTTCGTGGGCCTCAATGAACCAAAATCCAGTGGGTCGCAAATGGCGTTCGCGTCGTTTCGGCAGGAAACCCCCGAGCCGGGCGCGCGCGCTGCGCGCCTAGGCCTTCACGGCACTCGCCGCGGCGGGCCCGGAGCGCTGCACGCAGTGGTTTCCTTCGACTTCGGTGAAGGCCCGGAGGAGCGCGACCGCGCCGGCGGCGGTCATCTGCGTCGGATCGAGCCGCGGCTTCGGGCCGTACCGCAGATAGAGCGTCTCGAGGGGGTCGGTGTGACCGGCATACCCCACCGTCCAGCCGCGAAAGTCGCGCTGCTCGATCGCGCGCGCCGCGACCAACACCATGCCGCTGTGGCGGCTATCCGCCGCAAGAGTCCAGAGCTGATCGGACAGGGCGACCGGGTCCCCCTCCATGGCCTGCAGGAAAAACTTTTCGTTGAAGACCAACGCACCCGTGAATCCGGATGCCCGATCGTAGCGATTGCAGGAAGCCAGGATGTCCCGGACCAGCTCGCGCATGGTCCCGCCGTGCAACGTCAGGAGGTTGTGACTGTAGAAAACAACCTGCGAAAGGGACATGGCCGCGCTCGACGACCGCTCGACCCAGTTGGTGGCGGCTCGTTACGGCAACAGATCCGAAAACTCTCAACAAACATTGAGAGCGATCGGCGGACGTCCAGGCGCGACATCCGCCGTTGTGAACGGTGGCGCAGGCGCCGGCCGGGACGGCGCCTAGGGGACGACCTGGGTCGCCGGCGCCCCACCCGTCAGGATCGCCAGGATCGAACTCGGCGCGTGAACGGACCCGACGACGATCGACAGGCGGCTCTCGCGGGCGAGCGCGAAGGCGGCGGTGTCCATCACCTTGAGGTCGCGTGAGATGGCCTCGTCATGGGTCAGCCGGTCGTAGCGCGTGGCGGTGGGGTCGCGGTTCGGATCGGCGGAGTAGACCCCGTCCACCTGCGTGGCCTTCAGCACGGCGTCGCAGCGCAGCTCGGCCGCCCGCAGGACGGCGGCGGTGTCCGTCGTGAAGAACGGGTTTCCGGTGCCGCCGGCGAGGACGACCACCTGGCCCTTGTCGAGATGATGCAGCGCGGGCTGACGCGCATAGGTCTCGCAGATCGTCGGCATCGAGACCGCGGACATCGTGCGCGCCGGAACGCCCGCGGCGTTCAGGGCGGTTTCCAGAGCCAGGGAGTTCATGACCGTCGCCATCATCCCGAGGGAATCGCCGGTGGCCCGGTCGATCCAGCCGGCCGCCGAGATGCGGGCGCCGCGGATCATGTTGCCGCCGCCGACCACCAGCGCGATCTGCACGCCGGCCTCGCGGGTGCGGGCGATGTCGTCGGCGATGCCCGCCAGGGTCGGGGGATGCAGCCAGTACCCGTCGGGAGCGGCCAGCGCCTCGCCGGAGAGTTTCACGAGGACGCGGCGAAACGGTGTGGTCTCCGGCATCGAGCCAGTCCCCTCTAACCCGGCCTGGATCAGGTCGGGGAGCCAATCGGAAGCGGAGGGGTGTCTAGCCCAAGGGAGGCCGGAACGTCGAGGGGCGGCGCCATCCCTGGCACCGCCCCCCGGTGTTTTCGTAGGGATCGACGCCGATTCGACGATCGGCGCCGGTGACGTGTCAGCGCGAAAGGCTCGCGACTTCGGCCGCGAAGTCCGGCGCCTCGTCCTTCTCGATGCCCTCGCCGAGGGCGTAGCGCACGAAGGCGCTGAGCTTGACCGGCGCGCCGGCCTTTCCCTCGGCCTCCTTCAGCACCTGGCTGATGGTCTTGGAGCCGTCATGCACGAAGGGCTGCTCCAGGAGGGTGACCTCCTTGTAGTAGCTCTTCAGGCCGCTCTCGACGATCTTGGCGAGCACGTTCTCGGGCTTGCCGGCGTTCTTCTCGCGCAGGATGTTGATCTCACGGTCGAGGGTCGCCTGGTCGACGCCGGCCGCGTCGAGGGCCACCGGGTTGGTGGCGGCGACGTGCATGGCGATCTGGCGGCCGAGGGTGGAGAGCACCTCGACGTCGCCCTCGGATTCCAACGCCACGAGCACGCCGATCTTGCCGAGGCCCTCGACCACCTGGCCGTGGACGTAGGATGCGATCACGCCCTTGGTCACGTCGAGCTTGGCGACGCGGCGCAGGGTCATGTTCTCGCCGATGGTGGCGATGAGGTTGGCGAGGCTTTCCTTGACCGTGGTCGAAGCGCCGGGGAACGTGGTGGCCTCGAGGCCTTCCAGCGTGCCGTCGGTGTTGAGCGCGAGCTTGGCGGCCTCGCGGACGAAGGCCTGGAAGCTGTCGTTGCGGGCGACGAAGTCGGTCTCGGAGTTCACCTCGACGATCGCGGCATGATGGCCGGCGGACTCGACGGCGACCAGACCCTCGGCGGCCACGCGGCCGGCCTTCTTGGCGGCCTTGGCAAGACCCTTCTTGCGCAGCCAGTCGACGGCGGCTTCGATGTCACCATCGGTCTCGTTGAGCGCGCCCTTGCAGTCCATCATGCCCGCGCCGGTCTTCTCGCGGAGCTCTTTCACCAGTGCGGCGGTGATGTTGGCCATGGCGGGTCCTTTCCGTGTCTTGTCAGATGCGAAGCCTTCCCGGGGGAAGTCTTCTGAAGCGGACGTTTCGAGTGAAGCGAAGTCTTTTGAAGCGACTGAGCCCGGCGCTCATGGAAAGCACCGGGCTTCAGGAAGCAGTGTCCGATCTGGCGATGGCGGCCCGATGACGGGCCGCCGAAGCGGGATCAGGCGGCAGCGGCAGCCTCGACGAAGCCGCGGGCCTGGTCGACCCAGCCGTCGCGACCGATGCGGCCGTTCAGCTTCAGGTCGGCATCGACCTTGGCGATGTCGTCGGCGCTCATGGAGGCCAGCTGCCAGTAGTGGTAGATGCCGGCTTCGTTGAGCTTCTGCACGATCTGCGGGCCGGCGCCGTGGAGCTTCGACAGGTCGTCGGGTGCGCCGCGGGGAGCCGAGAGCAGCTCGAAGTGCTCGGTGGACTCGACGAGGGCGGCGACGTCGGCCTGGTTGACCGAGCCCGACTCGACGGAGGTCGCCGCATCGTCGTTGGCCGGCAGCTCCTCGGCGACCGGCTCCTCGGAGGCGCCGAGATCGACGCCCATCGAGCCCTGGCCGCGCGAGATGCCGTCGATGGCGGCGCGGGCGATCAGGTCGCAGTACAGGGCGATGGCGCGGCCGGCGTCATCGTTGGCGGGGACGACGTAGGTGATGCCGTCCGGGTTGCAGTTGGTGTCGACGATGGCCGCCACCGGGATCCCGAGGCGCTGGGCCTCCTTGATCGCCAGCTGCTCCTTGTTGGTGTCGATCACGAACAGCAGGTCCGGCACGCCGCCCATGTCCTTGATGCCGCCGAGGGCCTTCTCGAGCTTGTCCTTCTCGCGGCCCAGCATCAGGCGCTCCTTCTTGGTGAGGCCCTGGGCCCCGCCGTCGAGGGTCTCGTCGACCTTGCGCAGGCGCTGGATCGAGCCCGAGATGGTCTTCCAGTTGGTAAGCATGCCGCCGAGCCAGCGGGAGTTGACGTAGTACTGGGCCGAGCGCTTGGCGGCTTCCGCGATGGTGTCGGCGGCCTGACGCTTGGTGCCGACGAACAGCACGCGGCCGCCCTTGGCGACGGTGTCGCTCACCGCCTGCAGGGCCTGGTGGAGCGCCGGCACGGTCTGGGCGAGGTCGATGATGTGGATGTTGTTGCGCGTCCCGAAGATGTAGGACTGCATCTTCGGGTTCCAGCGGTGGGCCTGGTGTCCGAAGTGGGCGCCGGCCTCGAGAAGCTGACGCATGGTGAAATCAACGGCCATGTCTTTGTACTCTCCGGTTGGTACCGCCGCGGAGGAAGCGATCGCGTCTGAGGGACGACGACCACCGGAAACGCCTCATTCAGGCATGAGGCCGGCTCCGCGTGTGGAATGGGCGGGGCCTTAACAGAGCTCGGCCGCCGAGGCAAGGTTTGCCGGCGCTGTCGCCTTCAGCGGATCGAGGCCGCGATCGCCTGCTGGATCGCCAGGATGTTGGCGCCGCGCTTCAGGGTCTTGCGGATCGGCTCGGCCCGGCCCGAAACCCAGATCGCGAGCTCGGAATCGAGGTCGAAGCTGCCCGCCGTCTCCACCGAGAACGACGTGATCGCCCGGTAGGGCACGGTCAGATAGGAGACCTTCCGGCCGGTGATCCCCTGCTTGTCCACCAGGATCAGGCGCCGGTCCGTGAACACGATGAGGTCGCGCAGGATCCGGAAGGCGACCTGGACCGGTTCACCCTCGGTGAGGATGCCGGCCATCTGCTCGTTGACCTGCGCCGGCGAGAGATCGCTGCCGTGGCCGAGCAGTCCATCGAGAAAACCCATCGCGCGCCGTATCCCCCTGAAGCCCCGCATCACCTATGTAGGGGCGCGTCCGCCGTTCCGTCAGGGCGCCATGCCGGCGCCTGATGCCCGCGCCCGGAGTCCGCCTCGATGTCTTCCCCCGCCTCTCGATCGCGCCGCCTCCGGCTCGGCGTCAACATCGATCACGTCGCGACCGTGCGGAACGCCCGCGGCGGCGCCGCGCCCGACCCGATTCGCGCCGCCCGCGAGGCGGTCGCGGCCGGGGCGGACGGCATCACGGCGCATCTGCGGGAGGATCGCCGGCACATCCGCGACGCCGACATGGAGACGCTGGCCCGCATCCTGACGGTGCCGCTCAATTTCGAGATGGCCGCCACCGACGCGATGATCGGGATGGCGATCCGGCTGAAGCCGCACGCCGCCTGCCTGGTGCCGGAGAAGCGCGAGGAGCGCACCACCGAGGGCGGCCTCGACATCGTCGGGGGGCACGATTCGCTCTTGCCCCGCATCGCCCGCCTGTCCGAGGCCGGCATCCGGGTCTCGCTCTTCGTCGAGCCGGACGAGGCCGTGATGGACGCGGCCCGGCGCCTCGGGGCACCGGTGGTCGAGCTTCACACCGGCAGCTACTGCGAGGCGGTGGCCGAGGGCGATGCGGGACGGACGGCCCACGAGCTCGACCGGATCACCCGGGCGGCGGCCTACGGGGCGGGTCTCGGCCTCGAGGTCCATGCCGGGCACGGCCTCGCCCTCGACAGCGTCGGTCCGGTGGCGGCGCTGCCGGAGATCGCCGAGCTGAACATCGGCCACGCGCTGATCGGCGAGGCGATCTTCGTCGGCCTGCCCCAGGCGATCCGCGACATGCGCGCCGCGATGGACGCGGCCCGGGCATGATTCTCGGCATCGGCTCCGACCTCTGCGACATCCGCCGGATCGCGAAATCGCTGGAGCGCTACGGCGAGCGCTTCACCCATCGGGTCTTCACCGACGGCGAGCGCGCCAAGTGCGAGGCCCGCGCGGCGCGGGCACCCTCCTATGCCCGCCGCTTCGCCGCCAAGGAGGCCTGCGCCAAGGCCCTCGGCACCGGCATCGCCCGGGGCGTCTTCTGGCGCGACATGGAGGTGGTGAACCTGCCCGGCGGCCGCCCGACCCTCCGCCTCACCGGGGCGGCGGCGGAACACCTCGCCGCGATGGTGCCGGCCGGCCACGTGCCGAAGCTGCACATCACCCTCACGGACGACCCGCCCATGGCGCAGGCCTTCGTGATCATCGAAGCGGTGCCGGACAGCACGCCCGGGCCTTAGCCGACAGCCCCCCTGCGTTGCGGCGCCTTTCCGCATGGTCTATGCCGCCGGTCGACCGTCAACGACGGAAGCCGCCCGGATTCCGGGTGCAAGCGTCGGACCGGAGATGGCAGCCAGATGGAACGTGCCCGCGTGGACCAGCAGACGAAGCGTGACCTGAAGGCTGCTGACACCGGCACCTGGGCGAGCATCAAGGAGACGCTCAAGGTCGGCGGCCAGGCGCTGCTGATCGCGCTGGTGGTGCGCACGCTGCTGTTCCAGCCGTTCAACATCCCCTCGGGCTCGCTCGTTCCCACGCTCCTGATCGGCGATTACCTGTTCGTCTCGAAATATTCCTACGGCTACTCGAAGTACTCCCTGCCGCTGAGCGAGTACCTGCCCTTCACGGCCGACGGCCGGGTCTGGGGCGCCGAGCCCAAGCGCGGCGACATCGCCGTGTTCAAGCTGCCCAAGGACAATTCCACCGACTACATCAAGCGCGTCATCGGCCTGCCCGGCGACAAGATCCAGATGAAGGCCGGGCTGCTCTACATCAACGACGTGCCGGTGAAGCGCGAGAAGATCGCGCCCTTCGAGACCACCGGGCCGTACGGCGAGCAGGCCAAGGCCGAGCAGTACCTCGAGACCCTGCCCAACGGCGTCACCCACCGGGTGATCGAGCGCGACGGCGACAACGGCTACTGGGACAACACCGAGCCCTACACCGTGCCGCAGGGCCGTTTCTTCATGATGGGCGACAACCGCGACAACTCGACGGATTCGCGCGATCTCGCCAATGTCGGCTTCGTGCCGTTCGAGAACTTCGTCGGCCGCGCGGAGATGATCTTCTTCTCCATCGACGAAGGCACGCCGGCATGGCAGATCTGGAACTGGCCGGCGAAGGTACGCTGGAACCGGCTGTTCACGACCATCCACTAGGACGTAATCCATCGTGACCGAAGAGGCGCGTCCCTCCAACCGGGCGCGGCGCGCGACCCGTCCGAAGCCCAACCTCGCGGTGCTCGAGGCGCGAATCGGCCACGTCTTCGCCGACCCGAAGCTGCTGGTCCAGGCGCTCACCCACGTGAGCAAGGCCGGTGGGAACGGCCGGCTCGGCAGCTACCAGCGCCTGGAATTCCTGGGCGATCGGGTCCTCGGCCTTGCCATCGGCGACCTGCTCTACGAGGCCTTTCCGCAGGCCGACGAGGGTGAGCTGTCGCGGCGTCTGGCCGGGCTCGTCCGGCGCGAGACCTGCGCCGCCGTCGCGACCACCTGGGACGTCGGCCCGCACCTCGCCCTCGGCCCCGGCGAGGTCCAGAGCGGCGGTCGGCGCAACCAGACCATCCTGGCGGACGTGTGCGAGTCGATCCTCGGGGCGGTCTTCCTCGATGCCGGCTACGACGTCGCCAAGGGCATCGTCAACGCGGCCTTCACCCCCGACACCGACACGGCGGCCCCCCGCGGCCGCGACGCCAAGTCGGCCCTGCAGGAATGGGCCATGGCCCGTGCCCTGCCGATCCCGTTCTACGAAGTGGTCGACCGCTCGGGACCCGACCATGCGCCGGTGTTCTACATCGCGGTCCGCGTCGAGGGACTGGAGGCCGGCATCGGCGTCGGCCCCTCGAAGCGCCTCGCCGAGCAGGAGGCCGCCCGCCTCGTGCTGGAGCGCGAGATCACCGGCCCCGATCCCGCGCGAACCCATGATCCCTCGCAAAATCCCTCGCAAACCAAGGAGACGTCGGCGGACGTCGCTGAAGGACATACCCCAGATGCCTGACGACGATGTGCCGGACGACGATTTCGACGGCGACGACGATTTCGCGCCACCGCCGCTGCAGCCGCTGCCCGCGGTGCGGATGCCGGAAAACACCACTGCGGGGTTCGTCGCGCTGATCGGCATCCCAAATGCCGGCAAGTCGACGCTGCTGAACAGCCTCGTGGGCACCAAGGTTTCGATCGTCTCCCGCAAGGTGCAGACCACCCGTGCCCTGGTGCGCGGCATCGTCATGCACGAGACCGCGCAGATCATCCTCGTCGACACGCCGGGGATCTTCGCCCCGAAGCGCCGCCTCGACCGGGCGATGGTGCATTCGGCCTGGAGCGGCGCCTCGGATGCCGATGCCGTCTGTCTGCTGATCGATGCCCGCAAGGGCGTGACCGAGGAGGTCGAGGCGATCCTGGCCAAGCTGCCGGACGTGAAGCGCCCCAAGGTGCTGATCCTCAACAAGATCGACCTGATCCCGCGCGACCGCCTGCTGGCGCTCGCGGCCGCGTTGAACGAGCGCATCGCGTTCGTGCACACCTTCATGGTCTCGGCCCTGAACGGCGACGGGATCGAGACGCTGAAGACGACGCTGGCCGGCATGATGCCGAAGAGCCCGTGGCTCTACCCGGAGGACCAGGTCTCGGACGCACCGATCCGAATGCTGGCCGCCGAGATCACCCGCGAGAAGCTCTACGACCGCCTGCACGAGGAATTGCCCTACCGCTCCACCGTCGAGACGGACCAGTGGCAGGTGCGTCCGGATGGTTCGGTCCGCATCGAGCAGACCATCTTCGTGGAGCGCGAGAGCCAGCGCTCCATCGTGCTCGGCAAGGGCGGCCAGACCATCAAGGCCATCGGCCAGGCGGCCCGCCACGAGATCGCGGAAGCGGCCGAGCAGACGGTGCATCTCTTCCTGCACGTCAAGGTCCGCGAGAACTGGGCGGACGATCCGGCGCGCTACCGGGAGATGGGTCTGGAGTTCCCGCGCGGCTGAGCATGGGCTATGAGAACGGGAGATCGACGCCGCGGCGATTCTTGTCGCGTGCTGGCCGAGCCTCCCGATTTCCTGTCACGCCCTGAGTCGTCGAGGCGCGCGCGTCGTCGCGCCGGATCCCGTTACGATGTCCACCATGCCTGTCTCGGAAGCCGTCTACGGCGCGCCGCCCCTGGAACTAGTGGAGGTGCCCCCGCACGCGGTCCAGGTCTCGCCCCTGAGCCCCGGGGCGGCCCGCCTCGAGGATCTCGAGCCCGGGAGCCTGGAGCGGCTCGACATCCTGGCGCCGGCCGGGACGATCGAGCGGCGCTACGTGCTGGCGCTCGGCCTGAAGGCCCTGCGGCCCGGCGGGCGCCTCACCGCACTGGCGCCCAAGGATCGCGGCGGAAGCCGCCTCGCCAAGGAACTCACCGGGTTCGGCTGCCCGGTGCACGAGGAGGCGCGGCGCCACCACCGGATCTGCGTCGGCACCCGCCCGGAGGCGGTCGGCGATCTCGAGGAGGCGATCCACGAGGGCGGTCCGCGCCACATCGACAATCTCGCCCTCTGCACGCAGGCCGGGATCTTCTCCTACGACCGCCTCGACCCCGGCAGTGCCCTGCTCCTGGCCAACCTGCCGACGCTCGCCGGGACGGGCGCCGATTTCGGCTGCGGCCTCGGGATCCTCGCCCGCGCCGTGCTCGGCTCGGCCAAGGTCACGGCCCTGACCCTCATTGACTTGGACCGGCGCGCCATCGAGATGGCGACGCGCAACGTCAGCGATCCGCGCACCACCCTGCGCTGGGCCGATATCCGCGCCGGCGGCCTCGGCCTGACGCGCCTCGACTTCGTGGTGATGAACCCGCCCTTCCACGACGGGGGCGCCGAGGACCAGGCCCTCGGCCAGGCCTTCATCGCCCGGGCCGCGGAAGCCTTGCGCCCGGGGGGCAGCCTCTGGCTCACCGCCAACACCCACCTGCCCTACGAGGCGCCTCTCAAGGCCGCCTTCAAGAGCGTGGCGCTGAAGGCCTCGGCCGGGGGCTACAAGATCTACGAGGCGCGCCGATGACGCGGCTGGCCAAGATCGCGCAGCTGCGCCTCGACCGGCTCCTCGCCAATATGGGCTACGGCTCGCGGCGGGAGATCGCGCTCCTCACCCGCGCGGGCCTCGTGGTCCTCGACGGCGCGCCCCTGCGGGACGCGGATCAGCGCATCCCGGTCACGCCGGACCTCGCCCAGCGGATGACCGTCGACGGCGACCCCCTCGACCCGCCGCCGGGCCTGACCCTGATGCTGCACAAGCCGCTCGGCGTCACCTGCTCGCACAAGGAAGCCGGCCCCCTCGTCTACGCTCTCCTGCCCGAGCGCTGGCGCCGGCGCGACCCCGCCCTCTCCACGGTCGGGCGCCTCGACAAGGAGACCTCCGGCCTCCTGCTCCTCACCGATGACGGCGCCCTCCTGCATCGGATCATCGCCCCGAAGGCGAACGTGGCCAAGCGCTACCGCGTCACCCTGGATCGTCCGCTGACCGGCACCGAGGGCGCGGCCCTCGCCTCCGGCACGCTGATGCTGGACGGCGAGGAGAAGCCGCTCCTGCCGATCGGGTTCGAGGCCGAAGGCGAGACCGGCGCGGTGGTGACCCTGCACGAGGGGCGTTACCATCAGGTCCGCCGCATGTTCGCCGCCCTGGGCAACCACGTCACCGCCCTGCACCGCGACCGCGTCGGGGGTCTCGATCTGCCGGACGACCTGGCGCCCGGCGATCATCGCGTTCTCGGCGAGGCGGAAATTGCCGCGATCTTCGCCGGCGACGCGCCCTGATCGGTCCGGAACCGGACCCTGCGCGACCGGTTCGATCGGCAAACGCCTACGCGACCCGTGATGCGCCTGAACCGCCTCCCGACGCGGCTCCTGGCGCTGGCCCTCGGCACGGGCCCGGCCAGCCTCGCCCTGGCGGACATGCCGGGCGCCGACTGGATGCCGGCCGATCAGGTCAAGCAGAAGCTGATGGCCGCCGGATACACCCGCATCACCTCGTTCGAGGCCGATAACGGCCACTGGGAGGGCGAGGGCGTGAAGAACGGCGTCAGGATGCCGTTCCATGCCGACCCGAAGACCGGCGCGATCCTCACGGGGACGCCCGACAAGTCAGTCGGCCCTCCCCGCCGCGTCCGGGACGCGTCTCTGCGCCCTGCGGCGGACCGCGTCGACGACCGCAGAGGCGAACCCCGTCCGTCCGGCGCCGACGAGGCTGCGGACGACGGCTTGCACAGCATCCGCGCGCGCGCCCGCCGCCTTGCTAATCCCGGCCGACTCGTTTATGCGCCACCCCTCGCGTTCGCTCCGGCTGGGGGCTGAACGGACGGTGTCGATTCGTTCGGCACAGGGTCAAGCCTTGCGAAGGGCCGATCCCGTCGTCCCGTGTCTCCGCCTTCGATCAACCGCTCGGGCCTTCAAACGGCTCGAAGGGCTTGGCGCCGGGCGACTGCGTATGAACCGGCCCGACGCTTCCTTTCCCGCACGTTCTTCGTGCCGTCGGGTCCCTTTGAATATGAAGGGCCCGTTAATGCCTCTCTACGAACACGTCTTCCTGGCGCGCCAGGACGTGACGGCCCAGCAGGTCGAGACCATGGTCGAGACCTACAAGGGCGTCATCGAAGCCAATGGCGGCAAGGTCGAGAAGATCGAGATGTGGGGCGTGAAGTCCCTCGCCTACCGCATCAAGAAGAACCGCAAGGCGCATTTCACGCTCCTCAACGTCGACGCCCCCCCGGCGGCCCTCGCCGAGATGGAGCGTCAGATGCAGATCTCCGAGGACGTCCTCCGCTTCATGACCGTCCGCGTCGAAGAGCTCGAGTCCGAGCCGTCGGCGATGATGCAGAAGCGCGACCGCGACGACCGCAAGGATCGTGAGCGCGGCCGTCGTCGTGACGACGAAGGCTTCGGCGGTGGTGGATTCGGCGGCGACCGCGATCGCGGCGACCGTGGTGATCGCGGCGACCGGGGCGACCGCCCCGAGCGCAGCTTCGGCGGGGAGGCTTAAGTCATGGCATTTGGTGCTGGACCCGGTGCACCCGCCGCTGGCGGCGGTGGTGGTGGTGGTGGTGCAGGTGGCGGACGCCGCCCCTTCTTCCGTCGTCGGAAGACCTGCCCCTTCTCGGGCGCGAACGCGCCCAAGATCGACTACAAGGACGTCAAGCTCCTGTCGCGCTACGTCTCCGAGCGCGGCAAGATCGTGCCGTCGCGCATCACGGCGGTCTCCGCCAAGAAGCAGCGCGAGCTCGCCCAGGCGATCAAGCGCGCCCGCTTCCTCGGCTTCCTCCCCTACGTGATCAAGTAAGCGCCCCGGCGCTCGCCCTGGCCCGTCATCCACGGGCCGGGGCGCCACGCCGCTCGTGCGGCACACGGGTTCGTACCGGCCGATCCGACAGGAGGGCCGGGAGTCGTTGGGGCGCCAGGCGCCTCTAACCCTGCCCGGGACGGGACAGTGGGACAGCGGGATAGATGACACAGTTTCTCGGCATCGGTATCGGCGCGGGTCTCGTCTCCGCCCTCCTCTTCGGCGTCCTGCTGAAAGCGACGGCGCTCGCGATCCTGCTCTACCTGCTCGCCCCGCTCCCGATCCTGATCGTGGGGCTCGGCTGGAGCCACCGCGCCGCCCTGGTCGCGGCCGTCACCGGCGCCCTCGCCCTCGCCCTCGTGGTCCAGCCCTTCCTCGGCCTCGGCTTCTTCGCCTATCTCGCCCTGCCGGCCTGGTGGCTCGCCTACCTGGCCCTGCTCGGGCGACCGGGCGCCGACGGCACGATGGAGTGGTATCCGACCGGGCGCCTCCTCGCCTGGACCGCCGGCACGGCCGGCCTCGCCTTCGTGGCCATCGCGGTGATCGCCGCCCCGAACTACGAGACCTTCCAGTCCCAGCTCCGGGGCATGACCCGGACGCTGATCCAGGTCCGGGCCGACCGCACCGCCAACCCGGCGGCTCCCGTTCCCGGCCCGGCGGCGCCCGCGCCGAAGCCGGACGCCCCCGAGGCCGGCGCCGAAGCTCCAGCCGAGTCCGGGCCACAGGATCCCGCCGAGGCGACGCGGACCGAGGTCGCCAACGCCCTCGCGGCCATCGCGCCGGGGCTCGCCACTCACGGCCTGACGGTCCTGCTGACCTTCTATCTCTGGGCCGCCGCCCGCATCGTACGGATCTCCGGGCGCCTGCTGCGTCCCTGGCCGGACCTCGCGGCCACGATGATGCCGCGCCGCGTGCTGGGCGTGCTCGTGGGCGCCGTGGTGCTCGCCCTGGTGCCGGGCTATCCGGGCACGCTGGGCGTCGCCGTGGCCGGGGCGCTCAGCGCCGCCTTCGCGATCCAGGGCCTCGCCGCCTTCCACGACCGCAGCCGCGGCCGGCCCGGGCGCCTCGCCCTCCTGCTCGGCCTCTACCTGATCCTCTTCTTCACCCAGGGCGTCGCGCTCCTCGCCCTGACCCTGTTCGGCATGGCCGATACCGCCCTCGACCGCCGCCGTCACCGCGACGCGGCCGGACGACCCTGATCCTCCCCCCAACCGAAGGACCAACACCATGGAAGTCATTCTCCTCGAGCGCGTCGCCAAGCTCGGCCAGATGGGCGAGACCGTGAACGTGAAGCCGGGCTACGCCCGCAACTTCCTCCTCGCCCGCGGCAAGGCCCTGCGCGCCACCGAAGGCAACAAGAAGCACTTCGAGACCCAGCGCGCCCAGCTCGAGGCCCGCAACCTCGAGCGCAAGTCCGAGGCGCAGGCCGTCGCCGAGACCCTCGAGGGCAAGAGCTTCGTGCTCATCCGCCAGTCGGGTGAGACCGGCGTGCTCTACGGCTCGGTCTCGACCCGCGATCTGGCCGAAGTCGTCACCGCCGACGGCTTCACCGTGGGCCGCGACCAGTTCGCCCTCAACCAGCCGATCAAGACCCTCGGCCTGCACACCGTTCCGATCGTGCTGCACCCCGAGGTCGAGATCAGCATCACGGTGAACGTCGCCCGTTCGCCGGAAGAGGCCGAGCGTCAGGCCCGCGGCGAGTCGACCACCGAGCGTGAGGCGTTCAACCTCGACGATCTCGGCCTCGAGGTCGGTGCCGCCCTCGCCGAGGCCGGCGACGACCGCGAGTAATCGCGCCACAGGACGGTGAACAATGGGGATGACCGGCCTTAACGGTTGACTAGTTCCGCATTTGTTCCAGCATGGACGCCCGTCATCCCCCCGGATGGCGGGCGTTTCTGCGACCGGTCCCCTCGCCCGCTCTTCCGCGAAGTGCGGACCGGACGGGACGGAAGGCCGCAAACCGCGAATCGGCTAAGGTTCGGCTAACCATGCCGGCGCCATGGTCGGGCGATAGCGACGTGCGGCGGCGGACCCCCGCGCGGACGATTGAATCGACGAGTCGGAGCCTCGAATCAGCCCATGGCCCTGCCCAACGCCCTGACGGCCAACCTTCAGCCCGTCGCGCAGGAATTCCGCGTCGCGCCCCACAACATCGATGCCGAGCAGGCCCTGCTCGGCGCGGTTCTGGTGAACAACGACGCCTTCTACCGGATCTCGGACTTCCTCCTGCCCGAGCACTTCATGGAGGACGTCCACCGCAAGATCTTCGAGGTGGCCTCCCAGCTGATCAAGGCCGGCAAGCTCGCCACGCCGATCACCCTGAAGACCTACCTGGGCGATGCCGATCTCGGCGGCCAGACGGTGATGCAGTACCTCGCCCGCCTCGCGGCCGAGGCCACCACCGTCATCAATGCGGGCGATTACGGCCGCACCATCTACGACCTCGCCATCCGCCGCCGGCTCATCACCATCGGCGAGGACCTGGTGAACGGCGCCTACGAGGCGCCGGTGGAATCCTCCCCCCGCGACCAGATCGAGGGCACCGAGCGGCGGCTCTACGAGCTCGCCGAATCGGGCAAGTACGACGGCGGCTTCCAGAAGTTCTCCGACGCCCTCACGGCCGCGGTGGACATGGCGGCCAAGGCTTACCAGCGCGAGGGCAAGCTCTCGGGCATTGCCACCGGCCTGTCAGACCTCGACGCCAAGATGGGCGGCCTGCAGCGCTCGGATCTGATCATCCTCGCGGGCCGCCCGGCCATGGGCAAGACCTCGCTCGTCACCAACATCGCCTTCAACGTCGCCAAGGCCTACCAGGCCGAGAAGCTGCCGGATGGCCGGACCGAGACGAAGAACGGCGGCATCGTCGGCTTCTTCTCGCTCGAAATGTCGGCCGAGCAGCTGGCGACCCGTATCATCGCCGAGCAGTCGGGCGTGCCGTCCTACAAGATCCGTCGCGGCGACATTCAGCCGGCGGAGTTCTACAAGATCACCGATGCCGCCCGGGACATGCAGACGATCCCGTTCTACATCGACCAGACCGGCGGCATCTCCATCGCGCAGCTCGCCGCCCGCGCCCGCCGCCTCAAGCGCCAGAAGGGCCTCGATCTCCTGATCGTCGACTACCTGCAGCTGCTCTCCGGTTCGGGCAAGCGCAGCGACAACCGCGTGCAGGAGATGACCGAGATTACCACCGGCATGAAGGCGCTCGCCAAGGAACTGGCGGTGCCGATCATCGCCCTGTCGCAGCTCTCCCGTCAGGTCGAGAACCGCGACGACAAGCGTCCGCAGCTGGCAGATCTTCGCGAATCGGGCTCGATCGAGCAGGACGCCGACGTGGTGATGTTCGTCTTCCGCGAGGAATACTACGTCAACAACAAGAAGCCCCGCGAAGGCACCGAGGAGTTCTTCGCCTGGGAAGCCGAGATGAACCGCGTCCACGGCAAGGCCGAGGTCATCCTGGGCAAGCAGCGCCACGGCCCCACCGGCACGGTCGAGCTGCAGTTCGACGCCAACATCACGCGCTTCTCGAACCTCGCGCAGTCCGACCGCCTGCCGGAGCAGATGTAGGCGGGCCGCCCCTGGACAGGTTCGCTTGGCGCGGACGCGCCTCGCGAACGAGTGCGAAATCCCGTATAGTCGACGGGATCCGCGAACCGTCGCACCCGGACGCGAGAAGGAGCGACCGTGGCACATCCCCAGCGCGTCGAGGCCGGTCCGCGCCCCGGCACTGCCTCTGACACCGGCCGCGCAGCCTGGTCCACCGAGCAGGCCGCAGACCTGCGCCGGCGGGCCCGGGCAAAGCTCGACCTTCCCCATCCGATCGACGCGGTGGAAGCGGCGGCGCACGCGGAACGGAATACGCCGACCAGCGCGCTGCGAATCAGCCTTTTCCAGATGCTGAAACGGGATGATCAGCCCGTCCTGCGGACCCGGAACGGGGCGCCATCCATCCGCGTGCAGCGTCTCGCCGTCGAGGAGCGGGTCGAGGACAGCCCCAGCCTCGGGAGCCGGATGGAAGCGCTCCGCGAACGCGCCGATCGTCGTGCCCGTATCGAGGCGGCGGCCGAAACGAACCTTGCGGAGGTGACCGTCCCGGAGGCATCTCCCTACGGCATCGACGCGGTTCTGAACCGCGAGGTTTCCTGGCCCCCGGCGGCCGTTGAGAAGGCGCGCGACCCATCCGAGGCCTGACTGATCCGGAACGGCGCCCGATGCGCGAAGCGACCCACGGCGCCCGCCTCACCATCGATCTCGCGGCCCTCGCGGAGAACTGGCGGCGGCTCGATGCCCAGGCGCCGGAGGCGCGCTGTGCGGCCGTGGTCAAGGCGGATGCCTATGGCTGCGGCTTGTCCCAGGTCGCGCCCGCGCTGTGGGCGGCCGGGTGCCGGACGTTCTTCGTCGCGCATCTGAGCGAGGCGGTGGAGGCCCGGGCCGTCCTGCCCGAGGCGACGATCTACGTCCTGAACGGTCTCCTGCCCGGCCTCGGCCCGACCCTCGTCGCGCACGATCTGCGCCCGGTGCTCGGCAGCCGGGAGGAACTCGCCGAATGGGCCGCCCTGGCGGAGACCGCCGGTCGTCCTCGCCCGGCCGCCCTGCACGTCGATACCGGCATGAACCGGCTCGGCCTCTCCGTGCCCGAGGCCCTGGGGCTCTCGGGCGATCCCCTGATCGCGCGCGCCGGCATCGCGCTGCTGATGACCCACCTCGTCAGCGCCGAACTGGCGAGCGACCCGATCAATGCGCGCCAGATGGCGGATTTCGCGCGGGTCCGGGCCGCGCATCCCGGACTGCCGGGCTCCTTCGCCAACTCCTCCGGGATCTTCCTCGGAGCCGAAGCCCATCACGACCTGCTGCGGCCCGGCTATGCCCTGTTCGGCGGCAACCCGACCCCGTGGAAGCCCAACCCGATGCGGCCGGTGGTCCGCCTGGAGGCGCAGGTCGCGCAGATCCGCGACGTCTCTCCCGGCGAGACCTGCGGCTACAACGGACGCTGGCGGGCCACCGAGCCGCGGCGCCTCGCGACCCTCTCGATGGGCTATGCCGACGGCTATCCGCGGTCCGCGAGCGGCCGCGGCATCGCCCTGGTCGATGGCGTGCGCTGCCCGATCCTCGGGCTGATCTCGATGGACCTCATCATCCTCGACGTGACCGAGGCACCCGAAACCCGGCGCGGCGCGACCGCGACCCTGATCGGCGACGGGCTCGACGTCGACGCGGTCGGACGCGCCGCCGGCACCATCGGGTACGAGATCCTGACGGGGCTAGGTTCTCGCTATGTTCGCGATTATGTGACAGGACACGAGGCCTGAAGCCCGCCGGACGAATAGGCGCCGGACGAATGGGCGCCCAGGCGTCCCTCCCAGCGGAATCGCGATGGCCAAGATCCAACAGACCTTCGTCTGCCAGTCCTGCGGGGCGGTCTACAATCGCTGGCGCGGGCGCTGCGAGGCCTGCAACGGCTGGAACACCATCGTCGAGGAGACCGGCGCCACCGGCCCGCAATCCGGCCCGGTCAAGACACGGCCGAGCCGGGCCCGCGGCCGGGTCTTCGCCCTGGAGGGCCTCACCGGCGAGGTGAAGGAGGCGCCGCGCATCCCCTCCGGCATCAACGAGCTCGATCGCGTCACCGGCGGCGGCTTCGTGCGCGGCTCGGTGATCCTCCTCGGCGGCGATCCGGGCATCGGAAAGTCGACCCTGCTGATGCAGGCCTCCGCCGCCATGGCCCGCACGGGCGAGCGCGTCGTCTACATCTCGGGCGAGGAGGCGGTGGCGCAGGTGCGCCTGCGCGCCGAGCGCCTCGGCCTGTCCTCGGCCGCGGTGGAGCTCGCGGCCGAGACCAACGTGGAGGACATCGTCGAGACCCTGTCGCAGGGGCGCCCCCCGGCCCTGGCGATCATCGACTCGATCCAGACCATGTGGACCGAGACCGTGGAATCGGCCCCCGGCACCGTCACGCAGGTGCGCGGTTCGGCCCAGACCCTGATCCGCTTCGCCAAGACCACCGGCACGGCGGTGATCCTCGTCGGGCACGTCACCAAGGACGGGCAGATCGCCGGACCCCGGGTGGTCGAGCACATGGTCGATGCCGTCGCCTCCTTCGAGGGCGACCAGGGCCACCATTTCCGCATCCTGCGGGCGGTGAAGAACCGCTTCGGACCTACCGACGAGATCGGCGTGTTCGAGATGACCGATGGCGGCCTCGCCGAGGTCCCGAATCCCTCCGCGCTGTTCCTCGCCGGCCGCGACCATGCGGCGCCCGGCACCGCGGTGTTCGCCGGCATGGAGGGCACGCGCCCGCTCCTCGTCGAGATCCAGGCCCTCGTGGCGCCCTCCTCCCTCGGGATGCCCCGTCGGGCGGTGGTCGGCTGGGACCCGAACCGCCTGTCGATGGTGCTGGCGGTGCTGGAGGCCCATGGCGGCATCCGCCTGGGCACGCACGACGTCTACCTGAACGTGGCGGGGGGCCTGCGCATCTCGGAGCCCGCCGCCGATCTCGCGGTGGCTGCCGCCCTGGTCTCGTCCCTGTCCGGGGCGACGCTGCCGCCCGAGACGGTGTATTTCGGCGAGATCGGGCTCTCGGGTGCGGTCCGCCCGGTGGCGCAGGCGCCGGCGCGGCTGAAGGAAGCGCTGAAGCTCGGCTTCGCCAAGGCCGTGACGCCGCAGGGGCGCGGCGAGGGAGGCGACAGCGCCCTCTCGACGGAGGCCCTGCGCCACATCGCCGACATGGTGGCGGGCATCGCCAGCAACGGGCCCCGCCGGGTCGCCCAGCGCCGCGGGCACAATCCGCCGGATTACGGCGACGACGATTAGGGCGTCGGCCCGGACCAGTGGAGCCCGCCCCGGGCCCGGTGCGGGCCCGCTCTGGTGACAGGGCCGGCGATGGTGGAGGATCGACAGTCGATCCCGGCCGCGCAGAAGGTCTGGCCCGCCCCCAAGATGAATATTCCGGCACGAAACAAGTCGTCGGCCGGCACGCCGCTGAACAGCCCGACGGGTGAGAGGCCGGATGCCCGTCCGAAACGGGCGGACGACGGCGTGAGGCCGCGCCCGCGTCACGCCGGACCCGCGCGAGCACCGGGCGGGAATGGGCCTCCACGCCAGGGTGACGGCCGAGTTTCCGCGCGATATACAGGGCCGCGGCCGGGGGAAGCCGCACGATCCGGTCATCGTCGCCGCTCCGCCCCATGAAGTGACAATCGTCAGAGATGCCGTTCTCCGTTCTCGATCTCGTTGTGCTGGGTATCGTTGTCGTCTCGGCGCTGTTGGCGGCCGTGCGCGGCGCGACTCGCGAAGTGCTCGCCATCATCGCCTGGGTCGCCGCCGCCGCCATTGCGTGGAAATTTCATCCCTACCTGCTGCCCACGGTCAGCCAGCACGTGTCGAACGCCACCGTCGCCCTGGTGGCCTCGATCGCGGCGATCTTCCTGGTGACGCTGATCGTCGTGTCGATCATCACCGTGAAGGTGTCGGACATGATCCTCGATTCGCGCATCGGCGCGATTGATCGGTCGCTGGGTTTCCTGTTCGGCGCCGGCCGCGGCTTCCTGATCTGCGTCATCGGCTGGGTGTTCCTGGCCTGGCTCGTCCAGGGCAAGATGCCCCCGTGGGCGTCCGAGGCGCGCAGCCGCCCGATGCTCGAGAAGTCCGGCGAGGCCCTGGTGGCCCAGCTGCCCGAGAATCCGGAAGGCTTGTTGAAGCAGTTCAAGAAGCCCAAGACCGACGTGCCGGCCGATCCCGTCGAGCCGCCGGAGGGAGAAATCCCGGCCCAGCGCCGGACCGAAGCACCAGCCACGCCCGCTCCGCGACGCTGATCTGCGTCTCTGCGCGCTTGGTTGCAGCGCGAAGGCCGACTACATGACGGCTTCTTGACGGTACCCGCCCGGGATTCGCGCGGGACCAAGCAGGGATCGACATCATCATGTCTGTAGCCAAGTCGAGCGCCCGCCCCCCTGTCGAGGTCGTGGACGGGCTCGACCGCGACGGCGACACGCTGCGCGAGGAATGCGGCGTCTTCGGCATCTTCGGCCATCCGGATGCTTCCGCCATCGTCGCCCTCGGCCTGCACGCCCTGCAGCATCGCGGCCAGGAGGCGGCCGGAATCGTCTCCTTCGACGGGGCGGTCTTCCACTCCGAGCGCCGGCCCGGCCTCGTCGGCGATTCCTTCTCCGACCGCTCGACCATCGAGCATCTCGAAGGCCCGGCCGCCATCGGCCACGTCCGCTACTCCACCACCGGCGGCACCATCCTGCGCAACGTGCAGCCGCTCTTCGCCGAGCTCGCCAGCGGCGGCCTCGCCGTCGCCCATAACGGCAACCTGACCAACGCCCTGTCGATCCGCCGCGACCTCGTGCGCGACGGCGCCATCACCCAGTCGACCTCCGACACCGAGGTGATCCTGCACCTGGCCGCGCGCTCCCGGGCGCCGCGCATCGTCGAGCGCTTCACCGAGGCCCTGCGCCAGATCGAGGGCGCCTACGCCATCGTGGCCCTGACCAACAAGAAGCTCATCGGCGCCCGCGATCCCATGGGCATCCGCCCCCTGGTGCTGGGCGAGCTCGACGGCCGCTACATCCTGGCCTCCGAGACCTGCGCCCTCGACATCATCGGCGCCAAGTTCATCCGCGACATCGACAACGGCGAGATCGTGGTGATCTCGGAAGAGGGCATCGAGTCGATCCGCTTCGCCCCGGCGCAGCCCATGCGGCCGTGCATCTTCGAGTACATCTACTTCGCCCGGCCGGATTCGGTGGTGAACGGCAAGAGCGTCTACGCCGTACGCAAGAACATCGGCCACGAGCTCGCCCGCGAATCCGCGACGGCGGCCGACGTGGTCATCCCGGTGCCGGATTCCGGCGTTCCGGCCGCCCTGGGCTTCGCCCAGGAGACCGGCCTGCCCTTCGAGATGGGCATCATCCGCAACCACTACGTCGGGCGCACCTTCATCCAGCCGACCCAGTCGGTGCGCGAGCTCGGCGTGCGCATGAAGCACTCGGCCAACCGCGCGGTGGTGGAGGGCAAGCGCATCGTCCTCGTCGACGACAGCCTCGTGCGCGGCACCACCTCGGTGAAGATCGTGCGCATGATGCGCGAGGCCGGCGCCCGCGAGGTGCATTTCCGGATCGCCTCGCCGCCGATCACCTACCCGGACTTCTACGGCATCGACACGCCGGAGCGGGAGAAGCTGCTCGCCGCCACCCACGACCTCGAGGGCATGCGCCGCTACATCGGCGCCGATTCGCTGGCCTTCCTGTCCATCGACGGCCTCTACAAGGCCATGGGCGAGGAACGGCGCAACGAGGCCTGCCCGCAATACACCGACCATTGCTTCACCGGCGACTATCCGACCGGCCTGACCGACCTCGCCATCGCCGGACCGCGCCGCCTCGCCATGCTCGCCGAAGCCGATTGAGCGCACGATGAGCAGCCCGACCCAACCGCTCGCCGGCCGCCTCGCCGTCGTCACCGGCGCCTCGCGGGGAATCGGCCGCGCCGCCGCCCTCGCGTTGGCGCAGGCCGGCGCCCACATCATCGCCGTCGCGCGCACGCAGGGGGGCCTCGAGGAGCTCGACGACGCCATCCGGGGCGTCGGTGGCAGCGCCACCCTGGTGCCCCTCGACCTCACCGACTACGACGCCCTCGACCGCCTCGGCGCCGGCATCCACGAGCGTTGGCAGCGCCTCGACATCCTGGTGGGCAATGCCGGCATCCTCGGCAACCTCACGCCGATCGGGCACGTGACGCCGAAGACCTGGGCGCAGGTGATGGATATCAACGTCACGGCGAATTACCGCCTGATCCGCTCGCTCGATCCGCTGCTGAGGGCCTCCGATGCGGGCCGGGCCATCTTCGTGACCTCGGGCGCCGCGCAGAAGTGCCGGGCCTATTGGGGACCCTACTCCGTCTCCAAGGCCGCCCTCGACGCCCTGGTGCGCACCTACGCGGCCGAGACCGCCACCACCGCGGTACGGGCGATGCTGCTCAATCCCGGCCCGCTGCGGACCGCGATGCGCAAGGCCGCGATGCCGGGCGAGGACGAGATGACCCTGAAGACCCCGGGCGACCTCGCGCCGCACTTCGTGCGCCTCGCGCATCCGGACTTCGACGAATCCGGCAAGATCTACGACTTTCCGAGCGACCGGATCCTGACGCCGCAGATGGCGCGCTGACGCCGGACGCCGCCCTCCCCCCGTTTCCCGAGACGCCCATGATCGACGTTCGCTGCATCTGCGCCATCGGCCTTCGCGGACAGCTCGGCCTGAACGGGCACCTGCCCTGGGAGGGCAACACCGATCCGCTCTTCGTCGAGGACGTGACGCGGTTCTTCGCCATCACCATGGGCCACGTCCTGATCGCCGGCCCGAAGACCATCGCGTCGGTGCCGGAATTCGCCTTCAAGGACCGGACCATCGACGTCATCCGCAGCCACGAGGACCCGGAGGCCGTGCTGGCGCGCTATCCCGGGCGGCGCATCTTCGTCGGCGGCGGCATCGCGGTCTGGAACGTCTACGCCCCGTATATTCAGCACTGGGACATCACCCGCCTGCCCTATGACGGCGAGGCCGATCGCTGGTTCGACCCGGCCTGGCTGGTGGGCGGCGCCCTGCGCGCCTGAGGGCACAAACCCTCCGCTGGGGGGTTGAGGGGAGCAACCCAACGACAAGGCTCCCGATGACGTCCGCCCCCTTCCGCTTCGGCATCGAGGAAGAGTATTTCCTGGCGGATGCCGAGACGCGCGGTACGCCGCGTCGCTCGGTGAAGCCCTTCCATGTCCAGGCCGGCGAGGAACTGCCCGAGATCGGGCGCGAATTGCTCCAGTGCCAGGTCGAGGTCTGCACCCCGCCCTCCACGGACTTCGCCCAGGCGCGCGACGTCCTGACCCGACAGCGCTCGGCCCTGGGCAAGCTCGGTCGCGAGCACGGTCTGCTGGTCTTCGCGGCCGGCACCCATCCGGTGGCGGACTGGGCCCGCCAGCTCCCCACCAAGGGCGACCGCTACCGCGGCATCCTGCGCGACGTCGGCCTCGCCGGGCGCCGCAGCCTGATCTGCGGCATGCACGTCCACGTGGAGGTGCCGGAGCCCGACAGGCGCGTCGACCTGATGAACCGGCTCCTGCCCTACCAGCCGCTGCTGCTCGCCCTCTCGGCCTCGTCGCCGTTCTGGCAGGGCAAGCCGACGGGCCTCAGCGCCTATCGCCTCAGCGCCTTCGGCGAGCTGCCCCGCACCGGCCTGCCCGACCTCTTCGCGGACAATGCCGCCTACGAACGCTACGTCCGCATCATGACCCGGGCGGGCTCGATCCAGGATGCGAGCTTTCTGTGGTGGTCGCTCCGGCCGTCGATCAAGTTCCCGACCCTCGAATTGCGGATCGCCGATTCCTGCACCCGGCTGGAGGACGCGCTCACCATCGCGGCCCTCTACCGCTGCCTCGTCCGCCTCGCGGTGCGCCGGCCGGACCTCAACGCCGACCTCGACGGCGTCTCGCGGGCGCTCGCCCAGGAGAATCTCTGGCGCGCCCAGCGCAGCGGCACCGAGGCGGAGCTGATCGACGAGGCGAGCGAGGAGGCCCTGCCCTTCGCCCAGGCTCTCGAAAACGTCCTCGCGCTCATCGCCGAGGACGCCGCCGCCCTCGGCTGCGAAGCGGAGGTCGCCCGGGCCCGCAGCATTCTCGCGAACGGCACCAGCGCCGAGCGCCAGGCCGCGACGTTCGAGGGCGCCCGCGACGGCGACACCTCGAACCGCCAGGCCCTGGATGCGGTGGTGGACTGGCTCGCCCAGACGACCTGCGGCGCGGCCTGATCCCAGGCCTCAGCCCTTGTTCTCGCGGTCGAACGGGTTCTTCGAGGTCCGCAGCGACAGCCGGATCGGCGTGCCGGGCAGCTCGAACGACTCGCGCAGGCCGTTGACGAGGTAGCGGGTGTAGGATTTCGGCAGGGCGTCGAGCTGGTTGCCGAACAGGGCGAAGTGCGGCGGGCGGCTCTTCACCTGGGTGGCGTAGCGGATCTTGATGCGCCGGCCGGAGACCGCCGGCGGCGGGTTGCGCTGGGTCGCCTCGCTGAGCCAGTCGTTGATCCGCGAGGTCGAGACACGGGTGCTCCAGATCGACTCGGCGTTGGTCACCGCCTGCATCAGCTTGTCGATGCCCTCGCCGGCGAGGCCGGAGAGCGGCACCACGGCGACGCCGCGGACCTGGGGCAGCAGGCGGGTGCAATCCTCGCGCAGCTTCTTCAGGAGCCCGTTCTGGTCGGCGACCAGATCCCACTTGTTGAGGCCGATGACGAGGGCGCGGCCCTCGCTCTCGATCAGGTCGACGATGGTCAGATCCTGCTTCTCGAACGGGATCGTGGCGTCGAGGAGCACCACCACCACCTCGGCGAAGCGCACGGCGCGCAGGCCGTCCGAGACCGCGAGCTTCTCGAGCTTGTCGTCGATGCGCGCCTTGCGGCGCATGCCGGCGGTGTCGTGCAGCTTGATCCGGCGGCCGCGCCATTCCCAGTCGAGGGAGATCGAGTCCCGGGTGATGCCTGCCTCGGGGCCGACGAGAAGGCGCTCCTCGCCGAGCATCCGGTTGATCAGCGTGGACTTGCCCGCATTGGGGCGGCCGACGATGGCGACCTTGAGCGAGCGATTCGACGGATCGTCGTCGTAGTCTTCGTCCTCGTCGTCCGGCTTCGGCAGCGACTCGATCAGCGCATCGTGCAACTCGCCGATGCCCTCGCCGTGCTCGGCCGAGAACGGAATGGGATCGCCGAGGCCGAGGGAGAACGCCTCGTAGGCGCCCGACATGCCGGCGCCCCCCTCCGCCTTGTTGGCGATGAGGATCACCGGGCAGCCGGCGCGGCGCACCATCTCGGCGAAGGGCTGGTCGGCCGGCAGTACGCCCGCGCGGGCGTCGATGACGAACAGCACCACGTCGGCCTCGAGGATCGCGGCCTCGGTCTGGGCCCGCATGCGGCCGAGGAGGGAGCCGGGATCGGCTTCCTCGAGACCGGCGGTGTCGATGATGCGGAAGACGAGACCACCGAAATTGACGTCGCCCTCGCGCCGATCGCGGGTCACGCCGGGGCGGTCATCCACCAGGGCGAGCTTCTTGCCCACGAGGCGGTTGAACAGGGTCGACTTGCCGACGTTCGGCCGTCCGACGATCGCGACGGTCGGCATATCCATGGTGTGCTCGTTTCGATCAGGCGTCCGTGAGAAGCGGGTCGAGGGCTCAGCGCGTGACGGGTGGGGGAGCGGCCGGGGCGGCGGGGGCCGCAGCGGTCACGGTGATGGGTCCGCCGGCCACCAGGGCCGCGTAGACCTCGATGCGCTGGCGCAGGTTCTGCGGCGTCTGCGCATCGGCGTTGATCTGGTCGAACCAGCGGCCGGCGCCGTCGTAATCGCCGCGCTTCAGGGCGACGAGGCCGAGCATCTCGCGGGCGGTGTGGCGGAAGGGGCCGTTCGGTGCGGCGAGGCCCTGGAGCGTCGCCAGGGCGGCGTCGGGCTCCGTGCCGTCGACGCGCAGCAGGGCCGAGCGCAGGCGGGCCAGGTCGCGCAGGCCGGTGCTCGCCTTGGTGTCGTTGGCCAGCGCGTCGTACGCGGCGGCGCCCGCCTTCGGATCGCGCTTGGCGGTCTCGGTGGCGGACCGGAAGCGGGCCAGGAGGGCGTAGCCGGACGGCGCGTCGCTCTCGATCGCCTCGAAAGCCTTGTCGGCCTCCGCCGACTTGCCCTCGCGGGCCAGGCGGTTGGCGACCTCGAAGCGCTCGGAGGCGGCCTCGGCGCGCACCCGCTGGTCATGCTGCCAGTAGCGCCAGCCACCGACGGCGGCCACCACGAGGATCGCCAGGGCGATGATCACGCCGCTGTAGCGGCGCCAGATCTCGGCGACCTGATCGCGGCGATAGTCCTCGTTGACCTCGCGGATGAACTCGTTGTTTTCGGCCATGTCGTCTCACGCCGATCGGGAACCGAGCGGCCGCTGCATGAAGAGGAAGGCCTGCGCCTATCACAGGCGCGGGCCGTTGGCGACCGGCTTCGACGCGGCGCGACCGGCTTACGACGCGGCGCGACCGGCTTACGACGCGGCGCGACCGGCTTACGATGCGGCGCGCCCCGCCTCGACGCGGGGCCTCCGGTGCGGATGCGCCTCAGGCCTGGCCCGGCCAGGCGGCGACGCCGATCAGGAGCGGATGCAGGTAGCGGGCGAACGTGAACCAGACCGCGAGCCCGATCACCACCGCCAGGGCGTCGTTGCGCCAGCCGGCCGGCGCGGCGGCCGGGCCGGCATGCTGCGCGACCACGGCCCCGGGGGCGAGCGCCCGGCGCTTCGCGCTGATCCGGGCCATGACCGCCCAGGCCAGGAAGCTGCCGAACAGCAGGATGGAACCGAGGTCGCCGTTGGCCAGCAGGTGCGCGGTGGCCCAGATCTTCACGGCCAGCAGCATCGGGTGCTTGGCCCGGGCGCGGATGTGGCCCGGCAGGTAGGCGGAGGCCAGGGCGACGAAGGCCAGGGCGGTCAGGAGCAGGGCCAGGTGGCGGGTCCAGACCGGCGGGTCCCACACGGCGATGTAGCCGGACTGGCGATAGAGGTGGAAACCGTAGGCGATGAGCACGAGGCCCAGGAGGGAGGACAGGGTGTAGGCGAGCTTGTAGCGGCCCTCGCCGACCTGATCGATCATCCGCGCCCGCCGCGCCCGCGCCATGGAGAAGGCATGCGTGCCGAGGAAGAGCACGAGCCCGAGGATGAGGAGGAGCATGAAAGGCCTTCGCGGACGGTCGACGGGGACATGTGGACAAGGCCGGAATCGGACGCGTGCGCACAATCCAACTGTAACGGTTCAAAACGCAAACTGCGGCCGATGTCCAGGCACACCCGATGACGCGCCCCCTTCACCTCGCGGCCCGGCTCCTGCTCGGTCTCGTCGGCCTCGCCGGCCCGGCCCGGGCGGCGCCCGAGCCGCCGCTCTCCGCCCTGACCCTGGTCGGCCCGCCGGTGGTGATGTTCAAGGCGGGTCGCGACGCCTGCGACGGGGTCGACGTCCCCGACGCCTCGGCCCGGGCCTTCCGCGAGGCCTCCGGGTCCGTCGCCCTGTTCGGCATGCATTACCGGAATCGCGCCTTTCGCGGTCCCCGCCTGGACGCCCTCAAACTGGACTGCGCGGTGGTCCTCGAGTCCGGGGGCAAGGCCGATCCGGCCGCCTACGACGACGCCTCGTGGATCACCGCGACGTGGACCGAGGACGGTCGTGCCGTCGCCGCCCTGGTCCACCACGAGTACCGGGCCAACGAGCACCCGGGCCGCTGCCGCGCCAAGGACTACATGGCCTGCTGGTACAACAGCGTAATCGCGGCCGCCTCGACCGATGGCGGACGCAGCTTCCACCGCGCGGCGCCGCCGGTGGTCGTGGCCGGCGCGCCCTTCCGCCAGGAGGTCGGGCAGGGCAGCCATCGCGGTTTCTTCAATCCGTCCAACATCGTCTCGGACGGAACCTGGCGCTACTTTCTCGCTTCCACCACGGGCTGGACCCTGCCGGGCAGCGATCAAGCCGCGGGCGTCTGCCTGTTCCGCACCCGCGATCCCGCCGACCCGACGAGCTGGCGCGCCTGGACCGGCGCGGGCTACACGGCGGCCTTCCCGGATCCGTACGCGAAGCCCGTGAAGGCCGCGGCGACCTGTGCGCCCGTGGCACCGTTCCCGACCCCCGTCGGCGCCGTCGTGCGCCACCGGGGCAGCGGCGCCTGGATCGCGGTCTTCATGGCCAAGGCGGGCGCGGGCTTTCCGCAATCCGGCTTCTACTGGACCACCTCCCGCGACCTCCTGGCCTGGGACAGCCCGCGCCTCCTCCTGGCCGGCGCCACCCTGTACGACGATCCCTGCCACGCGCCCGACGGGCTGATCGCCTATCCGTCCCTGCTCGATCCCGACGCCCAGGGCCGCAACTTTGACGACACCGGCGACACGGCCTTCCTCACCTACGTGACCCTGCGCACCGAGGGCTGCCGCATCACCTCCGACCGCGACCTCCTCCGGCGCAATCTCGCGATCAAGGTGTGGCCCTGAGCCCGGCCTCCGGCCGCCGCACGAGGTCGATGAAGGCCTGCAACGGCGGGGGGATCTGACGCCGGCCGGCGTAGTACAGGAACAGCCCGGGAAAGCTCGGGCACCACTCGGGCATCAGGCGGATGAGCCGGCCGGACGCCAGGTGATCGCCGACGCTGTCCTCGAAGACCAGGCCGAGGCCGAGGCCCGCCAGGGCCGCCTCGACGATCATCTCCTGGTCGTTGACGGTGAGCGGGCCGTCGACGGACACCGCCACCGCCCGTCCGTCCTTCTCGAGTTCCCAGCGATACACCGCACCGCCGGGAAAGCGCTGCCGGATGCAGAGGTGCTCCACGAGATCGGCCGGGCTCTCGGGCCGCGGCCGCCCGTCCAGGTAGGCGGGGGCGCCCACCAGGGCGAAGCGCTGGGGCCCCCCGAGCGGCACCGCGATCATGTCGCCGGCGAGGTGCTCGCCGAATCGGACGCCCGCATCGAAGCCGGCGGCCACCACGTCGGTCAGCGCATCGTCCGCCGCCACCTCGACGCGGACCCCGGGATATCGCGCGAGGTAGCGCGCCACCAGCGGCATCAGCACGAGGCGGCAGGCCGAGCGCGGCGCGTTGATGCGCAGGGCGCCCCCGAGGGTGGCGCGGAACGCGCCCGCAGCTCCGACCGCCGCGGCGATCTCGGTGAGGGCCGGCGCGATCCGGGCGAGCAGGGCCGCGCCCGCCTCCGTCGGCGCGACGCTGCGGGTGGTCCGGTGGAGCAGACGCACCCCCATCCGGGTCTCCAGGCCCCGCAGGGCATGGCTCAGCGCGGAGGTGGACACCCCGAGATCGCGTGCGGCCCGGCGGAAGCTGCCGTTCCGGGCAATGGCCGCGAACGCCGCGAGATCCGCCAGATCGCCACGCCGCATTGATGCGCCTCGCTCAACGGTTCGTCCCGGAGTGTTGAGCTTATCGCCGATCCGGCGCCGTGGCACACCGGGGCGGCGAACCCCGAACCCAGGCAGCGCGATGCGACAGCAGCCCCTCGGCCAGACCGGCCTCACCGTCTCCGTCCCCGGCCTCGGCTGCATGGGAATGTCCGAATTCTACGGACCGTCCGACGAGGCGGAGTCCCTCGACACCCTCGCGGCGGCCCTCGACCTCGGCTACGACTTCCTCGACACCGCCGACACCTACGGCCTCGGCCACAACGAGACCCTGCTCGGCCGCTTCCTCAAGGGCCGCCGCGACCGGGTCGTGCTCGCCACCAAGTTCGGCATCGTCCGCCCCTCCAACAGCCCGGACGACAGCGCGAAGCGGCGGATCGACAACACGCCGGCCTATCTCACCGCGGCCTGCGAGGCCTCGCTGACCCGGCTCGGGGTCGAGACCATCGATCTCTACTACTGCCACCGCCGCAACCCGGAGACCCCGCTCGCCGAGATGATCGGCGCGATGGCCCGCCTGGTGGACCAGGGCAAGGTCCGCGCGCTCGGCCTGTCCGAGGTCTCGCCGGAAACCCTGTGGGCCGCCCATGCGATTCACCCCATCGCGGCGGTCCAGAGCGAGTATTCCCTCTGGAGCCGGACGCCCGAGGACGCGATGCTGCAGACCTGCCGCGACCTCGACGTCACCTTCGTGGCATACGCACCGCTCGGACGCGGCTTCCTCACCGGGGGCCTCGATCCGGCGCAGCTCGCCGCCGACGATTTCCGCCGGGGCAACCCGCGCTTCCAGGCCGATGCCCTCGCGCGGAACCAGCGCCTGCTCGACGGTCTCGTCGCCATCGCGGCCGCGCGCGGTGCCAGTCCGGGCCAGATCGCCCTCGCCTGGCTCGTCGACAAGGCACCGAACGTGGTGCCGATCCCGGGTACGCGGCGGGTGGCACGTCTCGCCGAGAACGCCGCGGCCATGGACCTCGCCCTCACCCCCGGCGAGATCACCGAGCTCGATGGACTGTTCCGAGCGGGCGCCGTCGCGGGCGCCCGCTATGCGGAAGGGGGAACCGCCGGCATCGAGACGCTGTGACGCCCTCGCTCAGAACTGCCGCAGATACGGCGCCGGCTTCTGGCCGAGGATGCGCCAGGTTCCGGCGAGGCCCAGGATGATGGCGAAGGCGACCGCGAGGCCCGCCGCCAGGATCGCCCCCGACAGGTCGAGGGTGAAGTCGAGCTTCATCACCCGGGTGACGATGACCCAGGCCGCGAGGGTCCCGGCGGCGAGCCCGAAGATCGCCGTGGCGAGGCCGAGGGCGCCGTATTCCAGGGTGTAGGCGGCCAGCAGCCGACCCCGCGTCGCGCCCAGGGTCTTGAGCACGACCGCGTCGTAGAGCCGGGCGCGGTGACCGGCGGCGAGGGCTCCGGCCAGCACGAACAGACTCGCCACCACGGCGATGCCGCTGGCGCCCCGAATGGCCAGGACCAGCTTGGAGACAATATCGCTCACGGCCTCGAGCGCCTCCTTCACCCGCACGCTGGTGACCGACGGGTAGGTCCGGGCCACGTCCCGAAGGATCGCGGCTTCGGCCTTGGCGTCGGGGCCGTTCGGCAGGGTCAGGGTCGCCAGATCGGAATGCGGCGCCCCCCGGAAGGTCCCGGGCGAGAACACCATGACGAAGTTGATGCCGAGTGAGCGCCACTCGACCTTGCGCAGGTTGGCGATCCTGGCCGTCAGCGTCCGCCCCAGGACATTGACGCTCACGCTGCTACCGACGGCGAGGTTCAGCTTACCCGCCAGTTCGGCATCGAAGGACACGAGCGGCGTCCGTGCTTCCTCGGCGGTCCACCAGTGACCGGAAACCAACGATGAGCCTTCCGGGAGGTCATCGGCATAGGTGATGCCGCGGTCGCCATCGAGCACCCAGGCGGCGTCCTCGGGCGCCTTGATCTCGCCGGCCGGAACGCCGTTCAGGGCGGTGATCCGCCCGCGCATCATCGGAACGCGCTCTATTTTTGCGCCCGGCGACAGCCCGCCGAGGAAGGCGTGGAAAGCGTCCGCGTCGCTCGAGGGGATGTCGAGGAAGAACAGGTTCGGCGCCTTGGCGGGCAGGGAATTCGTCAAGGTTCGCCGCACATTGGCGTCGATGAGGCTCAGCGTGACGAGCAAGGTCACGCCCAGGCCGAGAGAGAGCACGATCGCGGGGGTGAGCGCCCCTGGCCGATGCAGGTTCGCCAGGGCCATGCGGGGGGCCGCCATGCGTGGACGCGGGAGACGTCGCGCCACCGCCATGAGGCCGAGGGCGACGACGCGCAGCAGCCCGAAGGCGAGTCCGGCGGCGACGATGAAGATGAGCGCCAGGCGCCGGTCGAAGGCGGTGACCAGCGCCAGCCCGACCAATCCCGCGAGGGCGGCCGCCAGGATCAGGCGATAACGCAGACGGGTGCGGGCGGAGCCCGGATCGACCACGTCGCGGAACAGGCCCGAGACGGGAATGTCATGGGCGCGCCCCAGGGGCAGGATGGCGAAGGCGAGCGCCGTCAGGAAGCCGTAAGCCGCTGCAAGGGCCAGCTCGCCGGGCGCGATGGTCGGATTCAGCGGCAGCGGCAGGGCATCGTGGAACAGGGCGTCGAGGCCGAAGGGCAGGAGCGCCCCCACTGCGAGGCCGATCGCGATCCCGAGGCCTGCGATCAGGAGGACCTGGGTGAGGTAGAGGACCACCACCTGCCCACCCGGCGCGCCGACACTCTTCAGGGTGGCGATGGAGCCGCGCTTTCGCTCGACGAAGGCCGCTACCGCGTTGGCGACCCCGACGCCGCCGACGATCAATGCTGTGAGGCCGACGAGGGTCAGGAACTGCGTGAAGCGCTCGATGCTCTTGGCGAAGCGCGGATCGGCGTTGGTGCGCGCCCGCATCTCCCATCCTGCATCCGGCGCGGCCTTGTCGATGGCGGCGGCGCGCGTCTCGAGGTCGGCATCTCCGGCACCGGGGATCTGCAGGCGGTAGCTCCAGCGGTTCAGGCTGCCCGGCCGGATCAGGCCCGAGGCGGCCAGCGCCTCGTGCATGATCAGCACCCGAGGGCCGAAGCCGATGCCGTTAGCGATGCGATCCGGCTCCGACACCAGGGTGGCGCGGATGACGAACGGCTTGCCCGCAATGGTGATCCTGTCCCCGACCTTCAGATCGAGGCGGGTGAGCAGGGCCGGATCCGCAACCGCACCGGCAGCGCCTTCGCGTTCGGACAGGAGATCGGCCAGGGGTTCGGCGGGATCGGTGACGAGTTCGCCGGTGGTGGGGTAGTCGGCGCCCACCGCCTTCAGCTCGACCAGGGCCGCGCCGGTCTCGCCGGCCACGGCCATCGCACGGAGCGTGGTCACCACAGAAACGCGCCCTTGGGCGTCGAGGGCCGCGCGCTCTTCGGGCGTCGCCTCCCGGTTGATCAGGCTGTAGGTGAGATCGCCGCCGAGGATGCGCGCGCCCTCCCGCCCGAGACCATCGGTGAGCGAGCGCGAGATCGAGGCGACGCCGGCGATGGCCGCGACGCCGAGGGCGATACAGGCGAGGAACACGGTGAAGCCCGCCAGGCCGCCGCGCAATTCGCGAAGCGCGAGGCGCAGGGTGAGCGGAACAGGCCGACGTGAGGAACGTGCACTCGGCTTGGAAAGGGTGCCATGCATCGGATCAGGCCTGGACCGGCAGCGGTGCTTCCACCCGGCCGGAGCGGAGGCGAACCGTGCGGTCGCAGAGGCGTGCGAGCCCGGGGTCGTGCGTGACGAGGACGAGGGTCGCGCCGCGGTCGCGCTTCAGGGCGAAGAGCAGGTCGACGATCTGACGGCCGGTCGCCTCATCCAAGTTGCCCGTCGGCTCGTCGGCCACCAGAATTGCGGGGTCCGGTGCAATAGCCCGCGCAATGGCGACGCGCTGCTGCTCGCCGCCCGAGAGCTGGGCCGGATAGTGATGCAGGCGGTGGCCGAGGCCGACCGCCTCCAGCTCGACCTGTGCCCGGCGGTGCGCATCGGGCTGGTCGGCGAGTTCGAGGGGCAGCGCCACGTTCTCCAGGGCGGTCATCGTCGGGACGAGATGAAAAGCCTGGAACACGATACCGATGCGGCGCCCGCGGAAGCGCGCCAAGGCATCCTCGTCGAGACTTCCGAGATCGGTGCCCTCGACGAAGATGCGCCCGGAATCGGGCCGCTCCAGGCCGGCCATGACCATCAGCAGCGTCGATTTGCCGGAGCCGGAGGGACCGACAAGCCCCACCGCCTCGCCCGGCGCCACATCGAGAGAAATGCCGCGCAGGACATGGACGCGAGCGGCCCCGCGACCGAGGCTGAGGTCGATATCGGAGAGAGCGATGGTCTGCGCCGTCGGCGCGGAGGGGTTGTCGGACTTCAACGGGCGACCGATCTGTGAGCAGGTGGCGTCAGCGTGACCGCCGGCAAGGTGGATGCAAGGGTCGGGGTTGTGATCGAATGGGTCTGTGTGGAGTCTCACGCCTCACCGATATGGTCCGCAAGAGGGCAGCGCACCATGCCGGTCTCGGCCTCGTCGCTCTGATGACACTCTTTGCCGCACTGGGCCTCGGCACCCGTCCGTCGAACGCGACACCGGACGCGTCGCCGGTGAAGCTGGTCGCCTTCGGCGACAGCCTGACCGCTGGCTATCGCCTCCCCACGAATGCGGCCTTCCCGACGGTGCTGGAACGGGCCCTGAAGGCACGCGGACGCGCGGTTACGGTGGCGAATGCCGGGGTCTCCGGCGACACCACCACGGGCGGCCTCGATCGCCTCGACTGGTCGGTTCCGGACGGAACAGACGGCGTCATCCTTGAACTCGGCGCCAACGACATGCTGCGCGGCACCGACCCCTCGGTGACTCGCAAGGCTCTCGATGCGATGATTGCGCGCCTCAAGGCACGCGGCATCCCGGTGCTTCTCGCGGGGATGAAGGCCTCCCCCAACCTGGGACCGGACTACGCAACGCGCTTCGACGCGATCTACCCGGATCTGGCCAAGCGCTACGATCTCGTCCTCTACCCGTTCTTCCTCGACGGCATCATCGGCGACCGGCAGGCACACCTGGACGACGGTTTGCATCCGAACACCCGCGGCGTGGAGACCATCGTGGCCGGCATCTTGCCGACCGTTGAGACCTTCCTCGATCGCATCAAGCCGCAGGCGCGCTGAACCCGTGCCGCGCCTGTTCACCGGCATCGAGATTCCCCCCGACATCGCGCAGGCGCTGGCTCTGAAGCGCGGAGCCCTGCGCGGGAGCCGCTGGATCGAGCCTTCGGATTATCACATCACCCTGCGTTTCCTCGGGGATGTCGAGATCGAAGTCGCTGAGGCGCTGCATGAGCGGCTGATCGAGGCGCGCGCGCGAACCCCCTTTCCCGTAACCCTCGACGGCTTGGCGAGCTTCGGTGGCGACAAGCCGCGCGCGATCCTGGCCACGGTGATCCCGGCTCCGGAACTGGTCGACCTACAAGCGGAGCAGGAGCGCCTGGCCCGGCAAGCGGGCGCGGAGCCAGAACGTCGTAAATTCACGCCACACGTCACGCTCGCCCGCCTGCGACGCGAGGCGAGATCGGAGGACGTGGCCGCCTATCTGGGCGAGCGCGGTCTGTTCGAACCGCTCACCTTCATGGCCGAGCGTGTGGCGCTGTTCTCGGCACGGGAATCGAAGGGTGGCGGTCCCTACGTCATCGAGGCAGCCTACCCGCTCGGGTAGAAGGCAGACCCGCGGAGCGGTCAGAGGCGGCGCAATGCCACTGACTCGATGCGGTGGCTAGCGCCCTTGGCGAGGATCAGGCTGGCCCGCTGCCGGGTCGGCAGAATGTTGTCGCGCAGGTTCGGCAGGTTGATGGTCGTCCAGAGCGTATCGGCGATCTCGATCGCCTCGGATTCCGTCACCTCGGCATACTTGCGGAAGTAGGAAAGCGGATCGCGGAAGGCGGTCTGGCGCAGGCGCAGGAAACGATTGACGTACCAGCGGTGCAGGTCGTCCTCGTGACCGTCGAGGTAGATCGAGAAGTCGAAGAAATCCGAGACGAACGGAATCGCGGTGCCGTCGCGCGGCAGGCGTGCCGGCTGCAGGACGTTCAAGCCTTCAACGATGAGGATATCGGGCGATTCGATGATCCGCTCCTCGCCCTGCACCACATCATAGACGAGGTGGGAGTAGAGCGGTGCCGCAACACGCTTCTTGCCGGCCTTGATGTCGGTGAGGAAACGCAACAGCGCGGCGGTGTCGTAGCTCTCGGGAAAGCCCTTGCGCTCCATCGCGCCCATCCGCTTGAGCTCGGCATTGGGCAGCAGAAAGCCATCTGTGGTGATCAGGTCGACCTTCGGGGTGTTGGGCCAGCGCGCCAGCAGGGCGGCGAGCACGCGGGCGGAGGTCGATTTGCCAACGGCCACCGATCCGGCAAGGCCGATGATGTAGGGCACCTTGGTCTCGTGCTCGGCGAGAAGGAAGCGTTGAGTTGCCTTGAACAGCCCTTGGGTCGCCGCGACGTAGAGGGAGAGCAGCCGCGAGAGCGGCAGGTAGATCGCCTCCACCTCTTCGACAGAGATCGGATCGTTGAGGGATTGCAGGCGTGCCACCTCCTCCGCCGCCAGGGTCAGGGGCGTATCGGCCCGCAGCTGCGCCCATTCCTCGCGGGTGAACAAGCGGTAGGGCGAGAGTCGCTCGGAGCCCTGGCCGGTGACCGGATCCTGGCCCGTCGGGCGTACGGATCCCACGGGCGGCATCGTGAAGGGCGATTCGGCGTTCACGCGGGGCTCCGAGAGGCCTTCTCGGCGATCCCGCTCTGCACTGTGCGCCGCTCGAGCTCCGCCATCACCTCGTGCAGGGGCACACCGCCGCCCCGCAGCACGACCATGAGATGGTACAGCACGTCTGCCGCTTCACCGATGAGGCCTGCCCGGTCGCCTTGCACGGCGGCGATCGCCGCCTCGACGGCTTCCTCACCGAGCTTCTTGGCGGGTCTAGCCGGGCCGCCGGCCAGGAGCTTTGCGGTGTAGGAGGTCTCGGGAGACGCTGCCGCACGATCCGCGACAAGGGCTTCGAGATCGCTGAGGGTGAACTGAGTCATACAATCCTGGTCCCGGCGAACCGGGCTTATCATGCCGTGCAACCAAGCGTGCGGCACGATGGATCATGACGCAAGGGCTGCGAAGGTCAGCCTCAGAGATCGAGGCGCATGGAGAGACCGGCCGCGGCCATGTGGGCCTTGGCCTCGGATACCGTGTGCTGCCCGAAATGGAAGATCGAGGCTGCCAGAACCGCGCTGGCACCGCCTTCGCGGACTCCCGCTACGAGATCGTCCAGGCCGCCGACACCGCCCGAAGCGATGACCGGCACCGAGACGGCATCTGAGATGGCCCGCGTCAGGCCGATATCGTAGCCGGAGCGCATCCCGTCCCGATCCATCGACGTGACGAGCAACTCGCCGGCGCCGCGGGCCGTGACGGTGCGGGCGAAGGCGATGGCGTCGATGCCTGTGGGCTTGCGTCCGCCATGGGTGAAGATCTGCCATTCAGGCGCCTCGCCGGGACCGGAGGTCCGCTTGGCGTCGATGGCGACGACGATGCACTGACTGCCGAACTTCTCCGCGCCGCGGGCAACGAAATCGGGATCGTTGACGGCCGCAGTGTTGATGGAGACCTTGTCGGCGCCGGCCAACAGGAGGGTGCGGATGTCCGCCACCGTGCGGATGCCACCGCCGACGGTGAGCGGCATGAAGCAGGCTTCCGCCGTGCGGCTGACCACGTCGAGGAGCGTGCCGCGATCTTCGTGGCTCGCGGTGATGTCGAGGAAGCAGAGCTCGTCGGCACCAGCCGCATCGTAGGCTTTGGCCGCCTCCACCGGATCGCCGGCATCGCGCAGCTCCAGGAACTGGACGCCCTTCACGACGCGACCGTCCTTGACGTCGAGACAGGGGATGATGCGGGTCTTGAGCACGAGCGGCCTCGGATTTGTCAGGCCGCCGGAGCGGCGTCGGGCGTACCGGTTGCGCGCCGGATGGCCGCCAGGGCCTCGCGCGGGTCGATCCGCCCGTCGTAGAGGGCCCGGCCCGTAATGGCGCCGGCCAGGAGCGCGCAATCCGGCTCCAGGATGCGGTGGACGTCCTCGATCGAGGCGAGACCGCCGGAGGCGATCACGGGGATCGTGACGGCGCGTGCGAGACCCAGGGTCATCTCGATGTTGAGACCCTTCAGGATGCCGTCCCGGGCGATGTCGGTGTAGATGATGGCCGCGACTCCGGCATCCTCGAACCGGCGACCGAGTTCCTCGGCCGTCATGCTGGATGTGGTGGCCCAGCCCTCGACCGCGACCCGCCCGTCCTTGGCGTCGATGCCGACGGCGATCTTGCCGGGGTAGAGGCGGGCCGCCTCCCGCACGAAGGCCGGGTCGCGAACGGCCGCGGTCCCGATGATCACACGGCTGACGCCCTTGGCGAGCCAGGCTTCCAGGGTTCGCATCTCACGGATGCCGCCGCCGAGCTGCACCGGGAGCTTGGTCCGCGCCAAGATCGTATCGACGGCGTCGGCATTGATCGGCGCGCCCGCAAAGGCGCCATCGAGATCGACCACGTGCAACCAGGAAAACCCCTGCTCCTCGAAGACCGCGGCCTGGGCGGCAGGATCGTCGCTGAACACGATGGCCTGGGCCATGTCGCCCTGAACGAGGCGGACACAGCGCCCTTCCTTGAGATCGATGGCCGGAAACAGGATCACGCGCGGGTTCGCTTTCGGGTGGGACGGTTCGAAGGTGGGGACTGCGCCTCAGGGACGCCAGCGCAGGAAGTTCGCGAGCAGTGCGAGCCCAAGCCGCTGGCTCTTCTCCGGGTGGAATTGGGTGCCGGCAACGTTGTCGCGCGCCACCATCGCGGTGACCGCTCCGCCGTAGTCGCTGTGAGCGACACGATCCTCCATCCGCTCCGGCGACAGTGCGTAACTGTGCACGAAGTAGGCGTGCAGGCCGCCATCGCCCGTCGGAATGTCACCCAGCAAAGCGTGCGGCCGGTCGATCGCGAGCGTATTCCAACCCATGTGGGGCACCTTGAGGCCGGGATCGGTCGGTTGGATCGGACCGACATCGCCCGGAATCCAGCCAAGGCCGGCCGTGGTCTCGTGCTCGAGGCCACGCGTCGCCAGGAGCTGCATGCCGACGCAGATTCCCAGGAAGGGACGACCGCGCACGTACGCCGCGTGGGTCATCGCCTCGACCATGCCAGGTACGGCGTCGAGGCCGCGCCGACAATCGGCGTAGGCGCCGACCCCGGGCAGAACCACCCGGTCGGCCTTGGCCACCGTGTCGGCCTCGCTCGTCAGCACGATCCGGGTCTCGTCGAGCCCTGCCTCCCGCGCCGCCCGCTCGAACGCCTTGGCGGCGGAATGCAGATTGCCCGAGCCGTAATCAATGATCGCGACGGTCTCAGCGCTCACCGCCGCCCCTCGCTGAACGGGAACATGCCGATGGCAAGGTCACTCGGTGGCACCGACAGCCCGGCATGGAGCGCCGGTCCGCTGCGCCCCATGGGCGCGCCATCCAGCCAGCGCGCTGCCGCCTTCATTTCGGCTTCCTCGGCATTTCCAGCCGTCACGGCGTCCCGCACCGGACTCCCCGCCCGGGCATAGGTCCAGCGGCGGAGGGACGAAGCCTCCAGGCCGATCAGGAGCGACACGAGAAGGGTGATGACGAAACCGGCGATCGGCGTCAGCCCGAGGAACCGCCCCCCGAACGCCACCACCGCCAGCAGGGCCAGGACCCCAAGGCCGGCGAGCCAGAGTCGGTGGAAGAAGAACCAGAGCGGTCCGAACGCGAAGGCCGCCCAGGAGAAGGCGTCCGGCACGAGGTGTGCCCGCTCGAGACCGTGAGCCTCGCCGACATGGGCCCCGCGCGCGGGGTGCAAGGTATAGGTGCGCATCACGTCTCGCATCCTCCCAGTCGATCCGACGGGCGGATCAGAGCGATCCCTTGGTGGAGGGAACGCGGCCTCCTTCGCGGGGATCGATCGACACCGCCTGCCGCAAGGCGCGGGCCAGGCCCTTGAAGCAGCTCTCCGCAATATGGTGAGCATTCTCACCGTAGAGCGTCTCGACATGCAGCGTGATGCCGGCGTTCATGGCGAAGGCCTGGAACCACTCGCGAACCAGTTCCGTATCGAACTGTCCGATCTTTTCGACCCGAAACTGGGTCCGGAACACGAGGAACGGCCGACCCGAGATGTCGATGGCAACTCGCGTCAGGGTCTCATCCATCGGCAGGTGGATGTCGGCATAGCGGCCGATGCCGCGCTTGTCCGCCAGAGCCTGGGCGAAGGCTTGTCCCAGCGCGATGCCCGTATCTTCCACCGTATGATGGTGATCGACATGAAGATCACCCGTCACCGCCACGTCGAGGTCGAACAGCGCGTGACGCGCGAACAGCTCGAGCATGTGGTCGAAAAAGCCGACACCCGTCGAGACCTGGGCCCGACCCGTCCCGTCGAGGTCGAGGGCGACCTGCACGTCGGTCTCCGCCGTCTTGCGGCTGATGCGGGCGGCGCGCTTGGCCTCTTGGGTCACGGTTCGGTTCCGGTTCGGGGATGAGCCCGCCTTCTAGAGGGAAGACCGGGTCGCGGGAAGGGCGGATGGCGCCGAATTCACTGGCGCTCCCGGCGACTCAGCGGTTCAGGACCCGGCCCGCCACCGCGTCGAGCTTGGCGAGCAGAGTCGGGTCGCGCTGTGCCGGAGCGGTCATGATGGCGCCGTCGAGGGCGCGTTCCGTACCGACGGGGCACGGCTCGCGCTCGGCCGGAAAATCGCGGGCGAGGCGAGCAACGAGGCGCGCGGCCTTATCGGCATTGGCACGCGCCACCGCCACCACGGCCGCCACGTCGACGGCATCGTGGGTCGGGTGCCAACAGTCGAAGTCGGTCACCATCGCAATCGTCGCATAGGTGATCTCCGCTTCGCGGGCGAGCTTTGCCTCGGGCATGTTGGTCATCCCGATCACGTCGTAGCCCAACGCCTTGTAGGTGGTAGACTCGGCATAGCTGGAGAACTGCGGTCCCTCCATGCAGACGTAGGTTCCGTCGCGATGAATCGCGATATCCTCCGCCTGCGCCGCCGCCGCGATGCGCGCTTGCAGCGCCGGACCGACAGGATGCGCCAGGGAGACGTGCGCCACGCAGCCATTGCCGAAGAACGAACCGGCGCGGCCGTGGGTACGGTCGACGAACTGATCGACGAGCACGAAGAGCCCGGGATGCAGCTCGGCCTTGAACGAACCGCAGGCCGAGAGCGAGACGAGGTCGGTGACACCGGCCCGCTTCAGCACGTCGATGTTCGCACGGTAATTGATGCCCGACGGCGAGAAGCGGTGCCCGCGGCCGTGGCGGGCCAGGAACACGACTTTGGTGTCGCCGATTCGGCCGATGCGGAGGGCATCGGAGGGCTCACCCCAGGGGGACGCGATCCGCTCCTCACGGACATCCTCCAGTCCGGGAAGGTCGTAGACCCCGGACCCGCCCATCACGCCGAGCACCGCTGCCGTCATCGTTGTCTCCATAACATTCGCGCCGGTCGCCCCTCATTGGGACGCCGGCGCGGATCGTGTCAACGAAGGGCGGGCGGTCCGATGGGGACCGCCCGAACCGACTCAGTAGGTCTTGTGAAGCTCGGGCTGGAGGCCATGCACCTCGCCGCCGACCTTCGCCCAGATCTTCTTCTTCACGTAGTAGAGCAGCCCGGACAGCACGAGCAGGAACAGGATGACCCGCAGGCCGAGGGCCTTGCGTGCCATCATGTGCGGCTCGGCCGCCCACGCCATGAACGCCGCCACGTCCCGGGAATACTGGTCCACCGTCTCGGGTACGACCGGCTCACCCTTGTCGTTCTTGGCGTAAGTGACCTGACCATCGCTGATGGGCTTCGGCATCGCGATCAGGTGCCCGGCATAGTACTTGTTGTAGTAGGTCCCGGCCGGGATCTCCTTGCCGTCCGGTGCATCCTCGTAGCCGTTCAGGAGGGCGTGGATGTAGTCGACGCCCTGCTCGGAGAAGCCGATGAACGGCATCGCGTCGAACACGAACCACGGGAAGCCGCGCTCGTAGGTTCGGGCCTTCGCGAGCACCGAGAAGTCCGGCGGGGCCTTGCCGCCGTTGGCGGCCGCGGCCGCCTTCTCATTCGGGAAGGGCGACGGGAAGGCATCGGCGGCACGGGCGGGACGGTCGACGTCCTCGCCGGCATCGTTCTGCTCCTTCACCTTGTACTGGGCGGCGAGCTCCTTCACCTGGCCGGTGGTGAAGCCGGGGCCACCCTCCTCCGAGAGATTGCGGAAGCGCACCAAGCTCATGCTGTGGCAGCTCGAGCAGACCTCCTTGTAGACTTGGAAGCCGCGCTGGAGCTGGGCCTGGTCGAAGCGGCCGAAGGTGCCGGCGAAGCTCCACTTTTCTTGGGGCGGATGGGGCGTGCCTTCATCCGCCGACGCGACGGTGACGCTCATGACAGCCGCGAGCAGGGACGCGGCGAGGACGCGGGTCGTTTTCATGGTTCTCAAAAGTCCCCTGCCCTCAACCCTTGGATGATGGTGCGGCTGCAGCGCCAACCGGCATCCCTGACCCGCCCACCTGCTTGCCCGGACCCGTCACCGTCTCGAGGATCGAGCCTGGAAGAGCCTTCGGCGTCTCGAACAGCCCGACGAGCGGCATCACGAGAAGGAAGTGCAGGAAGTAGTAGGCCGTGCAGATCCGAGCGGCGATGACGTAGCCACCCTCCGGCGGCTTAGCACCGAGCCAGCCGAGTACGATGCACACCACCACGAAGAGCCAGAAGAACTGGCGGTAGATCGGACGGTAGTTGCATGAACGAACCCGGGACGTATCGAGCCAGGGCGCCAGCGCCAGGATCAGCACCGCGCTGAACATCAGGATGACGCCGCCGAGCTTGTCGGGCACCGCACGCAGGATCGCGTAGAACGGCAGGAAGTACCATTCCGGAACGATGTGGGCGGGCGTCACTGCCGGGTTGGCTGGCACGTAGTTGTCGGCATGACCCAGATAATTCGGTTGGTAGAAGATCCAGTAGGCGAAGAAGGCGAAGAACACGACCGAGGCGAAGACGTCCTTGATCGTTGCGTAGGGCGTGAAGGCGACCGCGTCCTTCCCCGACTTGATCGGGATGCCGGCCGGGTTGTTCTGGCCCGTCACATGCAGCGCCCAGACGTGCAGGACCACGACGCCCGTGATCATGAACGGCAGGAGGTAGTGCAGCGAGAAGAAGCGGTTCAGGGTCGGATTACCGACCGAGTAGCCGCCCCAGAGCAGGCTCTGGATCGTGTCACCGACCACGGGGATCGCGGCCAGGATGTTGGTGATCACGGTGGCACCCCAGAAACTCATCTGGCCCCACGGCAGGGTGTAACCGAGAAAAGCAGTCGCCATCATCAAGAGGTAGATGATCACGCCGAGAATGTAGAGCACCTCGCGCGGAGCCTTGTACGATCCGTAGTACAGCGCCCGGAAGATGTGGACGTAGACCGCTACGAAGAACATCGATGCGCCGTTGGCGTGCATGTAGCGCAGCAGCCAGCCGTAGTTCACGTCGCGCATGATGTGCTCGACGGAGTTAAACGCGTTGGCGGCGGACGGATCGTAGTGCATCGCCAGCCAGATGCCGGTGACGATCTGCGACACCAGCATGGCGATGAGAATCGCGCCAAAGGTCCAGAAGTAGTTGAGGTTCCGGGGCACCGGGAAAGAAACGAAGGACGAATGCACCAGCCCGATCAGGGGCAGGCGCGATTCGAACCACTTCGCCAAGGCGCTCTTGGGAACGTAGGTATTGCCGTGTCCGCTCATGGGGCGTACCGCTCCAAATCCTGTTTCAAGGTGTCAGGCGACGGCCTTGCCGCCCTCCTCGCCGATCCGGATCTTGGAGTCCGACTCGAAGACGTAAGGGGGGATCGGCAGATTCGTCGGGGCGGGACCCCGGCGCACCCGGCCCGACGTGTCGTAGAGGGAGCCGTGACAGGGGCAAGACCAGCCCTCGTACTGTCCCTGATGGCCGATCGGCACGCAGCCGAGATGCGTGCAGTTACCGTAGACGACGAGCCACTTGGCATGGCCCTGCTTGACGCGCGCCGAGTCGGGCTGCGGATCGATGAGATCGGAAAGCTTCACCTCGGACGCTTCCTTGATCTCCTTCTCAGAGCGACTGCGCACGAAGATCAGCTTGCCGCGCCAGAACACATTGACGATCTGGCCTTCCTGGATTGGCGTCAGGTCGACTTCCAGGGGTGCCCCGGCCGCGATGGTCTCGGCATCCGGCGCCATTGAGGCAACGAAGGGCCAGGCCAGGGCACCGGCTCCGACGGCCAGTCCCGCACCCGTCGCGAGGAACATGAAGTCGCGACGCGTGCCGTCCGGCGCGCCGTGGGAGCTGTCGGGATCGGCTGCCGTGTTCGCCAAGTGTCAAACTCCAAGCATGATTGCGCCGGGCGACCCTGATCCCAACCCTACGGTCAGGGCCGGCCGGGACCTTAGAGGCTTTCAAAGGAATGTCATCCCGGCGGGACGGAAGCACCATCCCACATGATTGTGCAATGCGACCCCGCGTCACCCGAAGTCAAGGCGCGAAGCCTTTCAGAACGTGCGGTTTCTATCCGTGGAACGACCCCGTCGCGGGGGTGGCGCAGGAAGACCACAGAAGACATGCGCACACGGGCAGACGGGGTCGAATCTTGCCTGGGGCCATGCGCATGCCGGGGGAATCGACATCAGGATCCCGCGGGGTTTGGTTCGAAAGATATTGCCGATCGCGCGGATGGCGGGTCTCGCCTGATCCGGGATCAAGCGCGGCGACATTTCGACCACAAGACGTTCAGGACAGCCAGAGCCGGCCCCGGATCCGACGTCACTTGCAGCCATACCCGCTTTGGTTGCATGACGTCCGCCGATCCCCTACCTTTTGCTGCCTGGGCGTAATCGATTGGATAGAGTATCGCGGCCAGACTCGCTCGACCGCTCTGTCACGATGTTCGGTCATGGCAGAAGAGCCGAAAGGTCCGATGCCCCCCGATGCGCAGCTCCGACCGGCCGTGCTGGCTTCGCATCGTCTTCGCCCCGGCACTCCCATCCTTGCGGCCCATGCCACGTTTGCGGGTCGGCGGCGGGCCCGGCCCGAGCAGGATCGCGATCAAACGCGAAGCGAGCCCGGACGAGCGGAAATTGACCGTACCAGCGAGCCCGATCCGCCGGTACAGGGTCCGAACCACCGCCAGGACTGATATGAGGAAGCCCCTCGAGCATAACGACGCGTTGATCGCGACACCTGCACCGTGGATCGCCCTGTTCCTCCGCAGCCCCGTGCGTCCGTTTTTCCTCACCGTGTCGGAAGCCACGAGGCCGGTTTCGATCGCCGCTGATCCGCGTGCCACAGGTTTGATCACGACAGCCGGCCAGGCAATGATCTTGGCAGAAGCCGCAGGCATGCGTTTGGCAGACGATGTAAGCTGGGCCCGTTCGCGGCATCGAACGGCGCAAGTGGGAGATGCGGCGTGAAGGCAGCCCTCCTAGGGCTTCGGACGATCGCACACTTAACACGGGTGCTCCTGCGCGGAGGACGTGACACTGTGGAGCGAGGGCTGATCGACGCCGATCTGCTGCGCGACATGTTCGAAGCGGCTCCAGACCCGCAGTTCATCGTCGCGGTCGGACCCGGTGGAGAGATGCGGCTCGCGGCCTGGAACGCGGCAGCGCGTAGTCACCACGGCAGTGCCGGCGCCCTCGGTGGCCCATTCGGCGATCTGCTGCCTGCAAGCGAAGTGGCTCTGTTGCAGCGCGGCGTCGAGCAGGCAGCCGCGGCGGGTGCGAGCCTCCGGATCCAGGTTAAGTCCGCGCGCACGGGCGTGGAAAACGCGTACGAAGCGACCTTCATCCCGCTACGGGCGAGGGGCACAAACGCGATCCGACGCGTTCTGGTCAGCCTGCGCGACCTCGGGCCTTCGAGGGTAGAGGACATTGCGCCGCCGAGGCCCGGTCATCTCACCACCGAAGCCGGATCGGCGGTCCTTGAGGGACCGGAGGAGCTCGACACCGATCTCGACCAGCCCTCTATCGAACACGTCTCAAGACGGGTCCGATCAAATGACGGGCCAGCTGAGGCGTCCTTGGTCCCGGTTCAGGCGAATTCCAACCCGCAGCGTGCCGCGGACGAGCGCGTGCGGGAAAGCGAAGCGCGCTATCGCCTGCTGGCCGATTATACCTCAGACCTCATCGTCCTCGACGATGCCAGCGGGCGCCACCTCTACATCTCGCCGGCGGTGACGAGTATGCTCGGCTACACGGTGGAAGAGGCCAACCGCATGGGTCTGCGGACCCTCGTGCACCGGGAGGACATCGCAAACCTCACGGCCATTCTGCACGCGCTCGGTCCCGAGCAGCCGACCGGATCGGTGATCTACCGGATGCGGCACCGTTCCGGCCAGGACCTCTGGGTCGAGGCCGCCTTTCGGAGAATTCAGGCGCAGGGCGAGACCCAGGTCATCCAGGCGATCCGCGACGTGACGCAGCGGCAGAGACAGGAAGCCGACCTGCACAGCGCCCGCATCGAAGCCGAGGCCGCCGTGCGCGCGAAGGCGGAATTCCTGGCCACCATGAGCCACGAGTTGCGGACGCCGCTGGCGGGCATCCTCGGTGTGCACGATCTTCTGCAGGGTGATGCCAGCCTCAACCAGAATCAGGCACGCCTCGTCGGTCTCGCACAGGAAGCCGGGCGCTCGCTCCTGACCATCGTGAACGACATCCTCGATGTTTCGAAGATGGAGGCAGGCCGCCTCGTGATCGAGTCGCTCCCCTTCAGCCTGGTCCGGCTGATCGAGGGCTGTCGGGAACTCAGTGTCGAGATCGCACAGGGCCGCGAGGTTCGCATCGTGACCGAGATCGGACCGGACGTCCCGGATTGGGTCCTGGGCGATCCGACCCGATTGCGCCAGGTCATCCTCAATCTGACCACCAACGCCATCAAGTTCACGCCGCACGGCTCCGTCACCATGCGGGCAGCCTGGAAGCCGGCTCCGGACATCGGTTCGCGGCGCCGTTCGGCCTTGCGGATCGAACTCGTGGATACGGGGATCGGCATTCCGGAGGATGCCCTGCCCCACCTGTTCGAGCGCTTTGCGCAAGCGGACGGATCGATCTCGCGCCGTTATGGCGGAACCGGTCTCGGTCTCACCATCTGCAAGCGGCTGGTGCACCTGATGGGCGGCGAGATCGGCGCCCAGAGCCAGGTCGGCGAGGGCTCCACCTTCTGGTTCGAGGTGCCGCTGCGGCTCGCTGAGACGGAGAACGAGACCGAACGCGCGCGACTCGCCACCCTCGGCCGACCATCGCCGCAGCGCTGGCGCATCCTGCTGGCGGAAGACAATTCGATCAACCAGGAGATCATCGGAACGGTGCTGCGCCACAAGGGTCATACCGTTACGGTGGTGGATGATGGAGAGCAGGCGGTAATGGCGGCCTTCGCCGCCGAACACCCCGACCTCATCCTGATGAACGTGCAGATGCCGGGACTGGACGGTCTCGCGGCGACTCAGGTGATCCGGGCCGGGGAGCGGCTACAGGGGTCTTCTCCCATGCCGATCATTGCGCTGACCGCCAATGCGATGCCCGAGGAGATGGAGCGGTGCCGCGCCGCCGGCATGGACGCCCATGTCGCGAAGCCGATCGAGTGGCCAGTGCTGTTTGCCACCCTGGAGCGCCTCGCCGTGCGAGTCGGACCAGCAGACGGTGAGGAGAGGCCCTCCTCCACAGAGGAACGCCCCGCCCCGTGAGGGGCGAGGCGTCCGAACGCGCGACGATGGTGCGTCGAGTCTAGTACGCAGCCGGGTCCGCGCTGTCGCTCGGCGAGGCGAATGCCTTCACCATGGCCTCGCTCATCGGCAGGTTCAGGTTGATGCCGCGCGGCGGGATCGGCTTCGTGAACCACTTGTCGTAGAGCGCCTTGCCCTCCGGGCTCTTGTAGAGCTTAGCGGTGGCTTCGTCGGCGACGGCCTTGAAGGGCGCGTCATCCTTGCGCAGCATGATGCCGTACGGCTCGGGCTTCGACAGTGCTTCGCTGGAGATCGCGTAGGCGCCGGGGTCCTTCGAGCTGGCGGCCAGGGAGGCCAGCAGCACGTCATCCATGACGAAGGCGACCGCGCGGCCGGTCTCGACCATCAGGAAGGCCTCGGCATGATCCTTGGCCGGCAGGATGGTCAGGCCAAGGTTGCGCGCGGTGTTCGCTTCGTTGATCTGACGGATGTTGGTGGTGCCCGAGGTCGAGACCACGGTCTTGCCCTTCAGATCCTCAATCTTGTCGAGATGCGCCGACTTCTTGGCGACGAAGCGGGTGGCGGTCAGGAAGTGGGTGTTGGTGAAGGTGGCCTGCTTCTGACGATCGGCGTTGTTCGTCGTCGAACCACACTCGAGGTCGATCGTGCCGTTGGCGATCAGTGGGATCCGGGTCGCCGAAGTCACGGGGTTCAGCTTCACCTCAAGGTTCGGAAGCTTGAGGTTCGTCTTCACGGCCTCGGCGATCTTCTGGCAGATCTCGAGGGCGTAACCGACCGGCTTCTGGTCGCCGTCGAGGTAGGAGAACGGAACCGACGCATCCCGGTAGCCGATGGTGATCGTATTCGTTTCCTTGATCTTCTTCAGGGTTCCGGTGAGCTCTTGCGCCTGGGCGCTCCCTGCCGCGAGCACCGACAGCGCAAAGCTGACGGCGACAGCTGACAGGGTGGATCTCTGGTGACACGAACGCATCTGCGGGCTGGCTCCGGGAGGTCGATCACGCTTCGGCGATCGACGGGACTGACCTGGGCAACGTAGCAGCGGGACGAGCCGCCGCAATCGTTGATTTCGCGCTGTCCAACCTGACAACGCTCCCGCCCCTGGCAAAGCTTGTGCCGAACGGCTCAGCTGCGGAGGTGTCGCTCACTTTCGCTTACGACCATCGGTACACGACACGCAAAAAGGCCCGACTTTTCAGCCGGGCCAGTTCGCATGTCTCGAAGGTTCGAAGTCGTGAAGACCCGGGCTCGCACGGAGCCCGGATCAAGCCGTTCCGTCGACTTAGAAGTCGCGCTGGACGCGGGCGCGCAGCTGGAAGGTGTCGTCAGCCGTCACAGTCCGAACGCTTCCGTTGGCGATGTTGGCGGCCGTAACCGCACCAGTCGACTTCGTCATGTCGACAACGCGGCCGTTCTGGACGCCAACCTTGGTGTAGAAGCCCTCCAGACCGATATCGAGATCCTTGACCGGCGACCAGATGATGCTGGCGCCCGCAACAATCTGGTAGTTATCACGCAGCACAGGGCTAACAGCGAAAGAGACCTGTCCCGGAACACCCGTGAACTGACCGGTCGACCCAGTCGTCTGGAACACAGCAGCGTTAGCGGCACGAGCACCATTGGCGAAGTTCAACTCACCGTAGCTGGCGAACACGGCCGAACGCCACTCAGGCGACCAGTAGTGCAGCAGCGAACCGACAACCGTGAAGCTGGTGGACAGCTCGATCTTGCCCGTGAAGGGGTTGAGCGTGGCGTCAGACATGTAGGGGTCGAACGCAGCGCCGTTGATGGTGCTGGCGCGGGAGGCGTAGCTGCCGTTGTACGAGGAGTAGCCGGTGTAGAGGGTCGCGCCCTCGCCGTAGGCGCCCTGCAGGTAGAGGGTGTCGCCCGGAGCGATGAAGGGCAGGTTGATCTTGGCACCAGCCTGGATGGCCCAGCCGTACTCGCTCGCAACACGCCCTGTGACGGGAGCCAAACCGGTGAAGCCGGCGAGAGCAAGGTTCGGGTTCAGTACGCCACCAGATAGGTTGCCAGCAGCGCCTGAAATCGTGTTGCCGGTGTTCAGCTCCTTGACGGCGGCCGAGAGCTGCAGCGAGCCCCAGGCGGCGTCGTAGCGCATTACGCCGACGAAGTCGGGCATGCGGTTGCGCTGAGCGACGTCGACGTTGGTGAACGGGTTCGCACCGCCCGTAAAGATCGGCGACGGCGCGCCGGTCACTGCGACGTTGAAGCCGACCTGCGTTCCGGAGGGGCCGAACGCGTTGTTGGCGCCGAAGGCCTGAGAGTAAATTGTATTGCGGCGGAAGGTCGGGTCTTCCAGCGAGATGGTGGCCGAGAGACCGCTGTCGCCGAGCTTGCTCGTGTAGGCGAGCAGGTTGGTGGACTGCAGGTCCGAGTTGGCCGTCGCGCCGGCGAACTCGAAGTCGTGGGCGTAGAAGTCGAAGAACGAGGAGGCGCGACCGGCGGTGAGGCCGGCGAACTGGATGAACGCCTTGTCGGTGTTCACGAACTGCTGGGCGCGACCGTTCTGATCCTGGCCAGTAGCGCCGAAGGCGTTGCCGATACGTTCCTGAGTGCCGGAGCGGAGACCGCCGGTGGCGCCGGTGCGCGAGGCGAACTGGAGGCGCACGAAGGCGCGCAGGGTGCCGTAGGCCGTCTGCGTGCGGGCATCGACGTTGATACGGGCGAGGCCGATGTAGCCGGTGGTGTCACCGTTCGAGCCCGAGCGGCTACCGGTCGGCTGGTAGCCGACGTCGAGGCGGGCGCGACCCGAGAGACGGATGCAGGTGTCGGTGCCCGGGATGTAGAAGAAGCCGGCGCCGTAAGCGGAGCAGACGCGGACGTATTCGATCGGGACAGCCTTCTTGACCGGGAGGTCGGCTGCCTGTGCTCCGGCGACCGCAGCAAAACCTGCCGCGGAGGCGAGAAGCGAGCTCTTCAAGAGCTTCATTGATATCTCCAAAAGCTTCGAGACCCGAGGGAAGGCTTACTGCGCCCGAGATCTCAGTGGATCTCGGTGTCGCGTGGCCCTTTGTTTTTAAATGACCAAGCGTTGACCGCTGGAAATTGTCTTGCTGCCCTGGCGTTGCCCCCAGCGCAGGATCACTCTGTGCGAGGCGGTTCCCGGCGGCAACTCGGAATCGTGATCGGCGTGGCGGTTCCAAGACGCTGTTGCGGCGTTGCAACGCTCCGCAGACGGCTAAGTGACTGTTTCGAGGGCAGGTTTTCAGCCTTCCCACCGTCGATCTAAGGTCGGACCCGACGGGCCAAGACAGGGGCAAGTGCTCGAAAATACGGAATAATCCGTGACCTTTGACACATTCCGACAGCGGGGAACTCGAGGAGAATTTTTCCAAAATCCTTCAACTCGCGCCATTCTGCGAGGCATCTTGCCCGGAATGCTGCGGATCCCTGCCTGGGACGTCCCAACCGCTGCGACACGCAGCGAACGCGTCCTCACACCGCGCACCGAATCGGGCCGAGCGACGAAGGACGTGCGCGGTCGCCGCTCGAGACTGACCGGACCGTCAATCCTGCAGGCCGATCACCTGGAAATTGGTGTGAAGCTCATCCGACATCGGCACGTTGAGGCGGATGCCGGTCGGCAGGCGCTTGAGAAACCAGCGCTCATAGAGCCAGCGCAGCTCGCGGGACTCGGCGAGGCGCTGGAAGGTCGCGGCGACGAGGCCCGCGAGTTGCGGATCATCCTTGCGGAACATCAGCCCGTAGGGCTCGAACGACAGCTTGTCCGGCAGGACCGTGTAGGCGGAGCCGTCCGGCCTCGCCGCGGCAATCAGCCCATAGAGCAGGACGTCGTCGAGACCGAGGGCATCGGCCCGTCCGTCTCGGACCATCGCGAAAGATTCGGCGTGGTCGCGCCCGGTGACCACGGTGGCGGGGATGCTGAGACGGGCGAAAAGCGCCCGCAGGACACCCTCGTTGGTGGTGCCCGCGGTGACCGCCACCGTCCGGCCGGCCAGATCGCGGAACGAACCGACCGGAGCACCACGCTTGACCAGGAGCTTGGTTGCGCTGAAAAAAGTCACGGGCGAGAAGGCCACCAGCTTCCGCCGCTCGGCATTCGCCGTGGTCGAGCCGCACTCGAGGTCGATCCGGCCGGAGGTCAACGCCGCGATGCGCGTCTCCGACGTCACCGGCTCGTACACGACCTTCAGATCCTTGCGCCCGAGTTCCTTGCCGATGTCATCGGCGACCTCCAGGCAGAGGTCGAGGGCGTAGCCGACGGGCTGGCCGGAGGGGTCCTTGAAGGAGAAGGGCAGGGAATTCTCTCGGTAGCCGAGACGGACGATGCCGGTCTCGCCGATCGTCTTCAGGGTACCGGAGAGAATGTCGATCGCCCATGCCGATCCGCCGCTCGCCAGCAATCCGATACTGGCCAGAGCCCCGATGATGGCGCGACGTGCTGACATATGAGACCTCGCCACGAAGCAGTACCCGGGGCACCGAACGTCGCCGCACGACGCCCGCGCGGCCGCTTGCTACTCGGCCGGCTCCGGCAGCGGGCTGACGTCACGGTCCAGGCGCTGGTCGGTGAAAGTCAGCTGACCCTCCCACTTGGCCACCGCCACGGTCGCCACGCTGTTGCCCAGCACATTGGTGGCCGAGCGGCCCATATCGAGGAACTGGTCGATCCCGATGATGAGGAGCAGCCCCGCTTCCGGAATCTGAAAGGTGGTCAGCGTCGCCGAGATGACCACGAGGGAGGCCCGGGGCACGCCTGCCATGCCCTTCGAGGTCACCATCAGGAGCAGGAGCATGGTGAGCTGCTGCCCGAGCGTCAGGGGGATGTTGTAGGCCTGAGCGATGAACATCACTGCGAACGTGCAGTACATCATCGACCCATCGAGATTGAAGGAATAGCCCATGGGGAGCACGAACGAGGTGATCTTGTTCGGCACGCCGAAGCGCTCGAGATTGGTCAAAGTCTTCGGATAGGCCGCCTCGCTGGAGGCGGTGGAGAAGGCCAGGAGGAAGGGCTCCTTGATCAGGTCGAGCAGGCGCTTCATCGCCGATCCGACGAGGGCGAAACCGGCCAGGGCGAGGAGACACCACAGCATCGCCAGGCTGATGTAGAACTCCAGCATGAACTTGCCGTAGGTCACGAGCACGCCGATGCCCTGGGTTGTGATCGTGGCGGCGATGGCGGCGAAGACGGCGATCGGGGCGAAGCCCATCACGTAGCCGGTGATCTTCAGCATCACATCGGCGAGCCCCTCGATCACCTGCGCGAGCAGCTTGCCCTTCGTACCGAGGGCCGCGAGCGCGACGCCGAAGAAGATCGAGAAGACCACGATCTGCAGGATCTCGTTGTTGGCCATCGCCTCCACTGGGCTCTTGGGCACGAGATGGGTGACGAACTCCTTAAGGGAGAGTGAGGCGGCCTTGAGATTGGTGGTGGTGCCGGCATCGGGCAGCGGCAGGTTCAGGTTGTCGCCGGGCCGCAGGATGTTGACCATCACCAGGCCAAGGAGAAGCGAGCAGAGCGAGGCCCCCACGAACCAGAGCATCGCCTTGCCGCCGACGCGTCCCACCGAGGCCGTATCGCCCATATGTGCGATGCCCACGACGAGGGTCGAGAAGACGAGCGGCGCGATGATCATCTTGATCAGGCGCAGGAAGACGTCGCTGATCAGGGCGATGTATCCAGAGATCTCCTTGGAGGTCTGCGGGTCAGGCCAGGTGATGTTGCACAGGTAGCCAACGGCAATCCCGAGCAGCATCCCGATGAAGATGTACGTGGTGAGCCTGGACTGCATCGCTCTCCCCCACCGCCGCGCCTGACGGCGCTCTGCACCGGGAACCAAGCTTTTGGTTCACCTGGAACAGGTCTGCACGAGGCATGCCAGGCTTGAGGTCGCGTATCGGCCGGAGGCTGAAACTCTGGGCCGGAACGTCCCCCTCCAAGCGCTCGTCCGGCCAGGCTAGCCTTTTTCCGGCCGCAATCAAGCACGGCCTTCGGGAGCGTCGACCGGCCGGGAAATCGTCAGGCGGCCGGCAGGCGACTGGCCGCTTCGGCCGAGCGCCGGATGAGATCCGGCTCCGGAGCGCCCGGCGGAACGACCCAGCTTCCACCGACGCAGAGCACAGGCTTCAGGGCGAGCCAGTCCGGGGCGGTTGCTTCGGAGATGCCGCCGGTCGGGCAGAATCGGACCTGCCCAAAGGGACCAGCCAGCGCCTTGAGTGCCTTGATGCCGCCGACGGCCTCGGCCGGGAAGAACTTGAACCGGTCGAGGCCGTGATCGAGCCCGCGCATGATGTCCGCCGCATTGGCGACACCCGGCAGGTAGGGCACCCCACGCGTGAGGGCGGCGCGGGTCAGTGGATCGGTCAGGCCGGGACTCACGATGAACTGTGCACCCGCCTCCATCGCCGCGTCGAGGTCGCGCGCGTTCAGGACCGTCCCGGCTCCCACCACGGCGCCCTCCACCCGCGACATGGCGCGGATCACATCGAGGGCCGCGGGCGTGCGCAGGGTGACCTCCAAGGCGGTCAGGCCGCCGGCCACCAAGGCCCGGGCAATCGGTTCGGCCTGAGCGAGCTCCTCCACCACCAGCACCGGGATGACGGGAACGGAGCGCATCAGGGCATCGATGGTGGTCATGGGCAACGTCCTTGGCAGCGAGGGCGGAGAGTTCAGAGGCCGGCAGCGGCGAGCATGGCGGAGGCGCCCTGCTCGGCCCCGTCGGCACCGTGTCGCATGAAGGCGAAGAGCTCACGGCCCGTGCCGAAGGCCGGTGGCGGCGCGGCGGCCTCTTCCCGAGCCTCCCACTCGGCCGGGTCGACGAGGACCTCCAGGGCGCCGTCCTCCGCGCTCAGGCGTACGACATCGCCGTCACGAATCCTCGCCAGCGGACCGCCCCCGAGGGCTTCGGGGCTGAGATGGATGGCCGCCGGAACCTTGCCGGAAGCGCCCGACATCCGTCCGTCGGTGACGAGGGCCACGCGCAAGCCCCGATCCTGCAGAACGCCGAGCTGCGGAGTCAGCTTGTGCAATTCGGGCATGCCGTTGGCCCGGGGGCCCTGGAAGCGCACCACCACCACCACGTCCCGATCGAGCTCGCCGGCCTTGAATGCGGCCATGACATCGTCCTGATCGTCGAAGACGCGGGCCGGCGCTTCGATCGTCCAGCGTGCCGGGTCGACCGCGCTGGTCTTGAAGGTGGCCCGGCCGAGATTGCCCTTCACCAGACGCATGCCGCCGTCGGGCTGGAAGGCATTGGCCGGGCTGCGCAGGATACTCTCGTCATGCGAGCGCTCCGGGGCATCCTCGAAGACGAGCTCGTCGTCGATCAGCTTCGGGTCGCGGGCATGGTCGCGCAGACGCGTGCCGGCCACGGTGAGGATGTCGTCGTGCAGGAGCCCGGCATCGATCAGGCTGGCGATGACGTAGGCCATGCCACCGGCGGCATGGAAGTGGTTCACGTCGCCCGAGCCGTTCGGGTAGACCTTGGCCACCTGCGGCACCACGGCCGAGAGACGATCGAAATCCGCCCAGTCCAGGATGATGCCGGCTGCCCGCGCGATCGCCGGCAGGTGGATGGCGTGATTGGTCGAGCCGCCCGTCGCGAGCAGACCGACGACCGCATTCACAATGGCCTTCTCGTCGATGCAGCGCCCGAGCGGCCGGTAATCGTTCCCCGAGGCGCCGATCTCGGAGAGGCGGTGTACCGCCGCCCGGGTCACGGCCTGCCGCAGCTTCGTGCCGGGGTTGATGAAGGAGGCGCCGGGCATGTGCAGGCCCATCACGTCCATCATCATCTGGTTCGAATTGGCGGTGCCGTAGAAGGTGCAGGTGCCGGCCCCGTGATAGGACGCCGACTCGCTTTCCAGCAATTCGTCGCGGCCGACCTTGCCCTCGGCGTAGAGCTGGCGGATGCGCTGCTTCTCCTTGTTGGCCAGGCCCGATGGCATCGGGCCGGCCGGGATCAGGATCATGGGCAGGTGGCCGAAACGGAGCGCGCCGAGGAGGAGGCCGGGCACGATCTTGTCGCAGATGCCGAGCAGGGCCGCGCCGTCGAACATGCCGTGGCTCAAGGCCACCGCAGTGGAGAGCGCGATGGTGTCACGCGAGAACAGCGACAACTCCATGCCGCGCTGGCCCTGGGTGACCCCATCGCACATCGCCGGCACGCCGCCCGCGACCTGCGCAGTTGCGCCGACCTCACGGGCGAACAGCTTCATCTGCTCCGGATAGCGGCCGTAGGGCTGATGCGCCGAGAGCATGTCGTTGTAGGCGGTAACGATGGCGATGTTCATCGCTCGACCGGACTTGATGACGGCCTTGTCCTCGCCGGACGCCGCGAAGCCGTGGGCCAGGTTGCCGCAATTCAGCATCGGGCGCTGAACGCCCGAGTCGCGCTCGCGGGCGATGAGGTCGAGATAAGCCTTGCGGGTCGGTCCGGAGCGTTCGACCACGCGCGCCGTGACGGCAGCGATTTCCGGGTGAAGCGCGCTCATGGCCAGTTCCTCCTCGAATCCGGGCGATGCCTGCTGCCGGCTCGCGCCGGCTGCGGCGCCCGGCGCCAGTATCAACCTAACGCGCCAGCGCGACAGCCGAGCGATAGCGGGGCCTGATCGCAATCCGACCCACGCGCCGTCAATGGCATCCGGGCTCCGGCCTGACCAGTTCCGCCTGCAGGTTGCGGGCCAAGCCGTCCGTCAATGACTGCCTGCCGCGAGGGCCGCGCCGGGCTTCTGGTGGTTGCCCAGGCGCTCGACCATCGTGGCGGTCGCGGCGTTCATGCCGACGATCTCCACCGCCACACCGTGGTGGCGGTACTTGAGCACCACGCGGTCGAGGGCGTTGACCCCGCTGATATCCCAGAAGTGGGCCGCCGTGAGATCGAGAACGATCCCCGTCAGACCGGCCTCGCGAAAATCGAACGCGCCGTGGAAGGCTTCCGCCGTCGCAAAGAAGATCTGCCCGGTCACCCGATAAGTCCGCACGGTGCCGGTGCGCTCGGAAGCCACGGAGAAGTAGCGCGTCACCTTGTGAGCGAAGAACAGGCCGCTGAGCACCACCCCGAACAGCACGCCCTTGGCGAGGTCGTGCGTTGCCACAACCACGGCGACGGTCCCCACCATCACCACGCTCGAACTCTTCGGATGCGTCACGAGCGTTCGCAGGGAGCCCCATTGGAAGGTGTTGATCGACACCATGATCATCACCGCCACCAAAGCCGCCATGGGAATCTGTGCCACGTAGGGGCCAAGGACGACGATGAGGAAGAGCAGGAAAACCCCGGCCCAGAGCGTGGAGAGCCGGCCCCGGCCGCCGGACGAGACGTTGATCACCGATTGTCCGATCATGGCGCAGCCCGCCATTCCGCCGAACAGGCCGGCGCCGATATTGGCAAACCCCTGCCCGGCACATTCACGGTTCTTCTCGGACCCCGTATCGGTCATCTCGTCGAGGATCGCCGCCGTCATCAGGCTCTCCAGCAGGCCGACCATGGTCAGCGTCAGCGCGTAGGGCAGGACGATCCGCAGGGTCTCCCAGGTGAAGGGGACCTGCGGCAGGGCGAAGACCGGCAACTCGGTCGGGAGAGCCCCCATATCGCCGACCTTGTGGATCGGCAGGCCCATGACCATCGAGAACGCCGTCAGGACGAGGATCGTGATGAGCGGCGATGGTACCGCCTTGGTCAGGTAGGGCAACCCGTAGATCAGGCCGAGGCCGACCGCCGTCATCAGGTAGACGCTGGTCCCCTGCCCGATCAGCTCGGGCATCTGCGCCAGGAAGATCAGGATCGCCAGCGCATTCACGAATCCGGTCACCACGGAGCGCGAGACGAAGCGCATGAGATTTCCAAGACGCAGGAGACCGGCCGCGATCTGCAGCAGCCCGGTCAGGATCGTCGCGGCAAAGAGGTAGCCGACGCCATGCTCCTTCACCAGCGTCACCATCACCAGGGCCATAGCCCCGGTCGCGGCTGAGATCATCGCCGGCCGTCCCCCCGCAAAGGCGGTGATGACCGCGATGCAGAACGACGCGTAGAGGCCGACCTTCGGGTCCACACCGGCGATGAGCGAGAAGGCGATCGCCTCCGGGATCAGGGCCAGGGCAACCACGGTGCCGGCCAGGATTTCACGCGTGATATTGGGAGCCCACTGGCTCCGCAGGTTGGTCAGGGTCATGGAAATGGGAGATCCAATCGTTCCCGCGCGCGGTCGGCGGCTGGGAAGCGAGACAGGGGATTCGATACAGGCCTCCCGACACGCGTCGAGGAATGGCCACGATGGAGCCTGAACGGAAGGCAGGCGCCGAGGAGAGCGGAGCTACGGCGGCGTGGGCCGTGCGTACAATCTGGCTCGAACCTTCAGCATGCGCTGGGTCTTAACAGGATCAGGCCGCGATGCAATGGGACCCGTGGCGGCGATGCGAGGGACCGGGGCTGCGAGCGGCCCGTGGAAGTTGTTTACGCGCGTGCAAGCAGGACGCGTATAAACTCCCGGGATCGTTGGTGAACGAGCCCCATGCCCGAATCGAAACCCAGCCTGATCGAGGCTGCACGCCACAGGCCCTGGTATCGCCTGCGCCTGCCTGAAGACCTCGAAGCACAGTTCTTCGAGACGATCCGCTGCTCTCGGGCGACTTACCTCCAGTCCTGGATCCTGATCTTCATCGTCTTCAATGTTCTGTCGCTGAAGATGGATTTCGACCTGTTCGGTCCCGAGCAGTTCGCGGTTCCGGCTTTCCTGACCTTGGGCGTGTTCCTGCCGGCGGGGCTGATGGCGATCGCCGGCCTGCACGGCATCACCACAGCCCGGCGCCAAGCCGGGATCGTCACCGGGATCGCACTGCTGGACATGATGATCGTCCTGAACAGCGCCCGGATCGCACCGCAGCCCCACGCGGGCACCTACCTCATCCTCGCGGTGATCGTCCCGATGGTGGTGGGCATGATCGCGCCGCTCTCCTTCCGGCACAGCCTCCTCCTCTGCGGAAGCGCATTCGGTCTCTACGCGGTCTACATCGTCGGATTTGTGCTTCCGCGCAGCGAAGCGATCGGGCTGCCGCTGTTGATCGCCAGCCTCACCCTCGTGCCCCTCAAGCTCGCCTATTCGCGCGAGTGGACCTGCAAGGAGGCCTTTCTGCTCACGTTGGAGAAATCGGCGCGCGACAGGGACCTTGCAGATGCCAATGCGCGGCTGACGATCCTGTCGGAGACCGATAGCCTGACCGGACTTCGCAATCGGCGCAGTGCCGCGACGCAATTGCAAACCCTCTGGGCCGAGGCCTGCGCGGGCAGCACCTGGGCCGTGCTGATGCTGATCGATATCGATGCCTTCAAGCGCCTGAACGATACCGCAGGCCATCCCGAAGGCGACCGCTGCCTGAGACAGGTCGCCCAGGCGCTCGCTGCGACGGCGGCTCTCCACGGCGGGCAGGTGGCGCGCTACGGCGGCGAGGAGTTCATCGTCTTCCTCCCGGGGGCAGACCCTTCGGCCGCCGGGCGGATCGGCGAGAGCTTGCGCCTAGCGGTCCAGGCCCTGGCCTATCCCCATCCCGGCCTCCGCGACGGGGCTCACGTCACCGTCAGCATCGGCGTGGCCACGGCGCATGGAAGCCTCGGATCCCTTGCGATCGCCTCCGCCGATCTCCTCAAGGCGGCGGACGATGCTCTCTACCGGGCCAAGCACGGCGGCCGGAATCGGGTCGAGGCCGCGACCCTGGCATCTGAATCGGCCAATTTCGACGGGGTGCGGGCCAGCGCATTCGGCTAACCGCTCCGCTGCGGCGGAAGACGGAGCCTGCTTCGATCCGCTTAATAGAAATCGTCACCCACGAAATAGGCGTCACCGTCGCCGGCCGGATCCCGAACTTCGTAGACGGGGGCCCGACGCGGGACCGATCGCACCGCGGCCGCCCGATAGGCCCCGTACGGCTCGCGTCCCATCTGCATGCCGGCCGACATCACGCCGACATCGTCGCCGCGACGGCGCCGCGAGGCCATCACGGAACTGCCCTCGATAACCACCCGGGTCTTACCCATGCCCTGAGCCTTGACCAGGCTGAACAGGGTCGCGGCATTCTTCGGGGCGAGCCGAACACAGCCATGGGACGCCGCGCTGCCGAGGCGACGGGTGTGATTGGTCCCGTGAATTGCGTGGCCCTGCCCGGTGAAGAAGATTGCGTTCGGCATCGGTGCGTCGTCGAACTCGCGCGAAAAGTGCGTGCGTTCCATCCGGAACGGCCGATGGGCTCCGCCGGGTGTGTCGTAACCGTCCGCCCCCGTCGAGACCGGCCAGTCGTAGCGGGGCTGGCCGTCGACGGTGACGGTCATGCGTTGCGCGTCCTTGTCGACGGCGATCAAGACCTCGGCCCAGGCGGGACAGACCAAAACCGTCGCCAGGGTCAATCCGGAGACAAGGGGCGTCAGGCGGGCGCGCATCGGGGTCCTCGGAAAACACGAACGAATCTGCAACGCCTACGCTTGCCGCGCGCGTTGGTTCCAGCGCCGCGCAGATCAGGCGTCCGCGCTGGGATCGGGCCGCCGAACCTCGGCAGCGGCCGACTTCATCACGTTCGCCACGAGCGTATAGGTTTCCACCCAGGCCTCCCGCACCGCGGGCGTGAAATCTGGGCCCAGGCCCTGCTCCAGCGTCCAGAGCAGGGCGGCGCCCACGGGTTCGTAATGCGCGGCCTGCGTTCCGAACGAGACGTGCTGTCGGCCCAGCGTCTGCAGCGCCGGCACTACCATCTCGGGCTTGTGCAGGTTGGTGACCGCAAGACCCAGCATCGCCATCAGTTTTTTCTTCTGCTCACGCATGTCATCCGGAAACATCGTCCGAACCTGCGGGGCGATGTCGAACAGACGTCCGTAGAAGAGATCTGCCGCAGTGTCAGCGATCGGCCGAACCTTGGCGAAACTGTCCTGGACGAGGACAACTTGTTCCGGGGTCATGCGGGGCTCTGAGCAGGAGGAAGGGACTGCGGCGCGAACGGCGTGCGTGACGCGCGAATGCGCCCAACGTTTTTGCCCCGGCAGCGATATCCCACAAGAGGGAATCCTATCCGAGCGTTCGAATGGTGCGATCCGTCCGGCGGGATACCCAGCGACGCCCCCAAGAGCATCTGAACGGCGGCTGCCGACACGCTTCAGCTTGGGTGCAGCGCCGCTTCGGCATTCTCCTTCTCGGCAGCCGGGACAAGACCGGGTGGGCCACTGAGACCGCGCACGATGCCGGCCTCCTCGATGAACACAGGGGATGGGCGATGAAGACGTTGGCAGCTTTGACGGCCGTTGCGCTCGTGGCGATGGGAACATTCGGAGCACCCGAGGCGCAGGCCCGCGGTCAGGGTGGCGCTCTCGTGGCCGGTGTCATTGGGGGACTCGCGGCCGGCGCGCTTCTGGGAGGCGCCATCTCTGAGGCTCGCGACGCTTCTGCCTACGGCTACGGCTATGGACGTCCCGAACCCCGCTATGTCGACGACGATGCGGGTCCCGTCCTGCCCTACCGCCGGGCACCGGTGGTCGGCGAGTCCGCGTACGACGCCGTTTCGGTCTATCGAAGCCCGCGGGCGGTAATCCGACCCTATGGTGAGGGATTCGGCGGATACGCCTACCGCCGCGCCAGGTACGGGTATCGGCCGGATTGCGACCATGCCTACGGCCCTCGCGGCTGGTAGTCGGATCCCTCACCGAGGCCGGCCGGGCAGGCTGGGCGGCCTCTTCCTTAATCCGTCATCACGCAAGCCGGCGCAACCGTCTCTGCCGACTCGCGTTAGCACTATTCGCGGGTAGATCGACTATCCGTCAGCGAACGGCGCCGTAGCCGACTGTTGAGATGCATTTCGAATACCCATATTTCTGCTTTCCTCGTCCTGACAATTGCAACCGAACACCTTTTCGTGTCGGCGTCGATCGCGCATTGGCCCTCTCGTTTCCGCCCCAGATCGACGAAGACCTTCCCGATCGCCTGGCGGATGCCCTGGAAGCGCTGATTGCGGCCCTCGCGCATCCGCACGATGCGGGCAGCCGATCGCGACCGAATTAGCGTTCGGGCGACGCCGACGGCTTGCCGCCATGCGCCGTGACGCTCATCGCGGCCGCCTGCCACGGATGGGAGACCGTGCCACGGCACGGTACCCGCCCATCGAATCACCAGACCTGTCGGCATGTTTGGGGCGCCGTGTCCTTCGCATCGCGGCCGGCCGGAAGGTGGCGCGACGACATCGCATCCCGCCGTCCGCAAGCGACCGCCGTGATTGTGCACGACGGACGGACCTTCGGGTTCCGCCCCGGCGTTCTCCCGGGTGTTCGTCGTCGATGCGGAGTGCCGGATTTTGGCGCATGACCTGAGTTACCCGCCCCTCAATCAGCCCAAGGAGGTGGCGGACGGCGTCTGGATCGTCGACGCGGCGCCAATCCACGCCGGGGGCATCCCCCTTCCCCTCCGAATGACGGTGCTGCGACTGAGCGGCGGCGAGCTGCTGCTCCATTCGCCCGTTCCGTACCACCCGGGCCTTCAGCGGGCCGTGGAAAGCCTTGGGCGCATCGGGCACCTCGTGGCGCCGAGCATCGGACATTGGCTGTTCCTGAAGGACTGGCAAGCCGCCTGCCCCAACGCGATCACCTGGGCCGTGCCCGGCCTGGAAGACCGGAGCCAGGTGCGCCGATCAGGCCTCGCGATCGATGCGGAATTGTCGGACCGGCCACCCCGCGTCTGGGCGAACGAGATCGATCAGGTCCTCGTCGCTGGCCCCGTGTTCAAGGAAATCTGCCTGTTCCATCGTCCGAGTCGGACGCTTCTGCTCACGGACCTGATCATCAACCTCGAGGGTGACCTCCTGCCGGTCTTCGCGCGCCCCCTGGCCCGCCTGCTCGGCATCGTTGCGCCCGAGGGTCGGGCGCCCCTTTATCAGCGGCTTCTCCTGCGCCTGAACCATCGGGACACGGTCCGGGCCGCACACCGCCTCGTCGCTTTCAATCCAGACCGGGTGATCTTCGCCCACGGCCATTGGTTCGACCGCGATGCCGCTGGCGAACTCCGGCGCTCGCTCGCCTGGATCCTGGACGAACAAAGCGCCTCGCGCCGACCGTCTGCGGCCAGCGTAACGACCACCCGAACGCCACTGCGTTCGACGGCGCTGGCGGGCCTGGCCCTCGTGGGTGTCTGGGGGCTCTTCGCCTATCTCCGCCGGTCGCGGCGCTGATCGGCGAGCCGATCCGACAGGGGTCGGGACGCGATCGACAGGATTGGTGCGGACGGCGGGACTCGAACCCGCACAGCCAAAGGCCGCAAGATTTTAAGTCTGCCGGATACTGGTGCATCAAGATGCACTCAGTTGTTCGGAGATGCACAAGCCACTGAAAACATAGAACTTCGTTCGAATTGGCTTGCTTCAGGTATCACCGAGTTGCAGATTTGGTGCCGACACGGTGCCGACACCAGCACCGTGGATGCACACGGTGGGTGCTGTCGTATGCCAAAGATCACGAAGCGGTTTGTCGACGGGCTGAGCGTCGCAAACGCCGGCCGCATAGTGCGAGACGACGACCTGGCCGGCTTCGCTATCCGGCGCAACAATGATGGATCGGTCACTTACCTCGTTGAATACCGCGCCGGTCGCGGGCGCTCGTTTCCAACGAGACGGATCTCCCTTGGTCGCCACGGCGCGCTAACGCCGGATGAAGCCCGGAGAGCGGCCAAGCAGATGCTGGCCCGCGTTGCCGGCGGCGAAGACCCGGCGGCCGAGCGTGCAGGCCGGCGCCGAGAGCCAACGGTGCGCGATGTGCTGATCACGGCTCTGGAACAGCATTGGAAGCCAAAACGACGCGCGAGCACCGCGAAGGTGTTCGAAGAGATGATCAACCGAACCCTGATCCCGGCGTTTGGCGCGATCCGAGTGACGGACCTCTCGCGTCCCCAAGTTCGCGGCTGGCACGCCGCTCAGACCCACCGCCCCCGTGCTTCGAACCACGAGCTGGCGGTGCTCCGGAAGGCTCTCTCACTGGCGATCAGTGATGAGTTGATCGTCGACAATCCAGCCCGCGGAATTCCACTTCACCCTGAGGGATCGCGCGATCGCATTCCGAGCGATGAGGAACTTCGTGCGATCTGGCTGGAGCTTAGCGGAACGGCACTGCGGCTTGAGGCCAGGACGCTGATCAAGCTGCTCATTCTGACAGGCTGCCGGACTGGTGAGTGGCAGACAGCGCGGTGGAGCGATGTCGACCTTCAGCGTGGAATCCTAAGCCTGCGTGCTGAGAACGCGAAGGCAGGCGGCAGACACGTCCCGCTCTCAGAACCAGCCTTAGCTCTCATAGGCGCCCTGCCCCGCCGCTCCGACTTCATCCTCTGCAACGATGTCGGCAATGGCCCGATCACCAAGGATGTTATTCGCCGAACGTGGGAAGCGGTGCGGGGTAAAGTCGGCGCGCCCGACCTACGCCTTCATGATCTCCGCCACGGCTTTGCGACGAGGGGCGCATCATTGGGAGCCAACGCCCTGATCTTGCGTGACGCTCTAGGTCACAAGACCCTGGCGATGACTGGACGGTATGTTTCTCGACAGAATAGCTCAGTAAAGACACTATCTGACAATGTCGCTAGCGAGATCCTGCGCATCACAGCCGTTACAGAAATCTCAAATGTCTAAGGTAGAACTCCCTGCCGATATAGAAAACAGCAAACTTTCTGCTTTGCTCGCGAGCTGTTTCGAACGGGAACTAACCCCCGAATTTCTGACTCAGACTGCTAACTCAATCCGCGTCATGTGCGCTCAGATACGCGCGGACCTAGTTTATGGCGTCTACGATTTACATAACGACATCAACGCGGACACGACTAGAGCAAGCGTCCGCGAAAGCCCTAAAAATGCTCTCCTGCGTCTTCGAGCAGTAGCGCGGAAAAGCAGCAAAAGTGGCGAATGGCAGGAGTTCGTGAAGGCTTGGGCCTCAGTTCCTTCCACAGTTCATAAGAGGATTTGGAGCGCCGCGCCTGCACGATGGAACGTTCTTCAGCAAACCGCGCCCGAGAACTTTGTGGCTTTTCAGTCGGCGAAAGTTGCGTTTCTTGCACCTCGGCCAGGAATTGCGCTCCCGTGGATTGAAGACGCATTGCTCCTAATTCAAAAAGGACGAACTGGGCAGCAATCCCGAACAGACACTGACGAGCTTATCGTATATCTAATTGCGATCTATCGTGCCGTCAGCGGTGATAACACATGTCGCACGTACTCAGATGAGAACGGGTCATCTGGCGGACTTCACAACTTCATCTTGACAGTCTCAACCGGCGTAGACATCGGCGTCGACCAGCAAGGTCGCCAGCGCATCCTTTTGGGGGCTACCGACGAGCGTAGACTTAGGCGCATCACTCGGGAGGTGCGTGCAGGCAACCGATTATATGAAGCCTACACAAAACAGCAGGCCATACTCTTCGGTCAGATCGCACGTATGACAAAGCTCCCATAAGCGCCCTTAGCTTCATATAACAGCATCACCGAACATGCTCGGACAACTCCACGGGAGCCCGAGCCAATGTCAGCAAAGAGCGTTGAAGAGGCCGCCCAATATCTACGGGTAAGCGTCTCTTTTCTGAACCATTCTCGCATCCGAGGCGACGGTCCGGCCTTCTACAAGATGGGTCGCCGCGTCCTCTATGAACCGGCAGATCTCGATCTCTGGAAGGAGACTCGACGCCGCCGTTCCACGTCTGATCTCAATCAGGAGGCAGCGGCAGCGTAATGCCCCAGAACGTCAAAACCCCCGCCGGCCAGGGCGAGGGCTTTGGAAGAATTGTCGCTTCGCAGGCAGACATCCATTCCATAGCACCCTCCCTCCTCGAAATCCAGATGCGGCGCCTTCGGGCTCGCTACGGCCTGAGCCTCGCTCACGCCAGCGTTGTTGCCGAGCAAGCCTATGCGGTCCCTGAGACTTGGGGGTGCCGCGTATGACCCCCGCTCAGGCACAGGCCCTTAGCAAAGGGCTCGACCGGGTACGCGCGGCTGACGACCTGTTCTTCAAGCGCCACCCGCATCAGCACGACCGCATCCGCCGCGCCTACGCCGAGGAGATCGAGCTGGCCCGATATCGCGGCATCATCACCAAGCCAATTCCGGACTGCATCCGCGTCTTCGTTGGCGTGCGCTCCAGCAGCCCGAACGGGAAGGTGATCGGGTTCCTGGCCGCCGACACCGAGACGGACCTGAGCCAAGAGGATGCAGCGATGATGTTTTGCGTCCTCAAGAGCCATTCCGACGAGACCCTGAGCAAATTTGCCGCGCGGAAGCGTGCGGTGCCTTCGTCCTCAAAGACTGGAGGCGTCGCATGACTGCCCACCAGACCCTCAGTCCGACTGACCTGCGCCTCGCCATCCGTGCTCGCGGCTTCCACCCGGTGCCTGTTTCCGGTCCGGCCATGAACGTGCCGTCCGCTGGAAAGCGCCCCATGATGCCTAAATGGGAGCAACGCTGCCTCAACGCCTCACTGGAAGAAATCAGGCGCTGGGGAATTTCAGAGCCCGCCTGCACGAACACTGGCTTGCTCTGTGGTCTCCTCGTCGGCCCGGATATCGACGTTCTCAACCCGGAACTTGCCGGAGCGATTGAAAAGCTGGCGCTAGATCGACTTGGCCCGACTCCCCTCAGGCGCATCGGGCGGGCGCCGAAGGTGCTGCTCGGCTATCGAGTGGCTGTGCCTGTCGACAAGATTCAGACAAAGGAACTCTTCTTCACAGACGACCCTAGAGAGAAGGGCACGAAGGTCGAGGTGCTCGCGCGGGGCCAGCAGTTCGTCGGCTTTGGCACGCACCCGGACACCCAACAGCCCTACAGCTGGGACGACGCCTCGCCGCTCACCATCAACTTCGACGAGCTGCCCGCAACGACAGAGGACGCCCTTCGCCAATTCGTGGTGGAAGCCGAGGCGATCCTGCGCGCAGCCGGTGCTTTGACCCGCGCCGAGCGCAAGCAGGAGATCCGGAAGCGCGAGAGAGAGAACAAGACCCGCGAGGCTAAGGGCCGGAAAACTGCCGGCTTCGGTTTGCATGAAACGCCTGATCGCGAAACGATCGCAGAGGCCTTGGAGCACCTCCCCAACGACTTCGACTATGACGGCTGGGTCCAGATCGGCTTTGCCCTCTACGATGGCTTGGGCGAAGGAGGCCGCGATCTGTGGGAGTGGTGGTCGGCGACCTCGCCAAAGGATGATCCTGGTCTGACGGCCAAGAAGTGGTCGAGCTTTGCCGGCGGGCACTCGGTCAAGATTGGCACCCTGTTCTGGCACGCCTTGCAGCATGGCTGGAGGAGCAAGGGGCGCTCAAGCGCACCGACCCACAATCGCGCTGAAAGGGAGGCTGGCGAAGAGGCAGAGCAGGACGAGAACGACGATCGTCCGACCGTCTTCGTTGTGGCTGGGAAAACGCCTGAAGCTGCCGACCGGGCGGAGGCTCTGCTCCTCGAATCCGGTGTTTGCGTCTACTCCCGCGCCGGCACCCTGGTGCGGCCCATCACGGAGTCGGTTCCTGCCTCGAAGGGCCGGATGACTCAGGTCGCGCGCCTGAGTTCGCTCTGCACGACCAGCTTGTCCGACATCGCGGCGCGTAAAATCCGGTTCCAGAAGTACGACAAGCGCGAGAAAGACTGGATCAACATAAATCCGCCGATTGAGCTTCTCTCCACACTCCTGAAGCGGGAAGGCGAGTGGGGCTGGCCACCGGTCTCAGGGGTGATCACGACCCCGACGCTTCGGCCCGACGGGTCGGTGCTCTCCCGGCGAGGGTACGATCCAGAAACGCGCCTCTTCCTAGCGCTCGACCCGTCTTTTCATCTGCCGCCACTTTCAGAGCACCCGACCAAGACGGATGCCCTGGCCGCGCTGCTCTTGCTGGAGGCTCTGCTCTCCGGCTTCCCCTTCGTCACCCCGGTCGACCGCGCTGTGGCATTGTCGGGCATTCTGACGGCGGTGGTGCGCGGCACGCTGCCGGTGGCGCCGCTACATGCCATCCGGGCGCACAGTCCCGGCACGGGTAAGAGCTTCCTAGTGGATATCGCGTCGGCCATCGCCACCGGCCGGCTTTGCCCGGTGATCGCCGCCGGCAAGACGGAAGAGGAGACCGAGAAACGCCTCGGCGCTCTGCTACGCGACGGAGTGGCGGTGGTCTCGATCGATAACGTCAACAGTGAACTCGGCGGCGACATGCTCTGCCAGATGACGGAGCGCCCTCTCGTGCGGGTTCGCATCCTCGGCAAGAGTGAAGCCCCCGAGATCGAGGTGAAATCGACCACGTTCGCTACGGGCAATAACCTCACCCTTGTTGGCGACATGACCCGCCGAACGGTGCTGTGCACCCTCGACGCCGGGATGGAGCGCCCTGAGCTGAGGGTGTTCGACTTCAATCCTGTGGAGCGCGTGCTCGCCGATCGCGGCACCTATGTTGCGGCAGCCATGACGATCATCCGAGCCTATCGAGCGGCCGGGCTTCCGAGCGTGTGTGGTCCCATCGGTAGCTACGAGGAGTGGTCCGAGGCAGTTCGGGCTCCCCTCATCTGGCTCGGCCACGCCGACCCAGTTTCCAGCATGGAGACGGCTCGTGAGGAAGATCCAGAACTGTCCGCCATCCGCGAGTTGTTCACCCATTGGCAGGAGCACCTCTCGCGGTCATCCGGCTACACCACCAACGCGATCATCAAGGCGGCCTGCGAGAAGCGAGCTGGCACGAACTACGATTACGGCGTGCAGGAGTTCGTCGCTCCCGAGTTCCGAGACCTATTGCTGCGACAAGCCGGTGACGGCGGTGCCGTGAACAGCCGGCGCCTGGGCAAATGGCTCTCGCGGATTAAGGGCCGAGTGGTCGACGGTCACCGGATTGAAATGCGGGAAGACAACAGCAACGGGAACAGGTTCTCGCTCTCTAAAATCGGGGAGCGCAACGATGATCCGCATTTTTAGAGCTGGCGCCCGAGTTTTAGGGGTTTCAGGGGTTTTAGGGGTTTGTTTCAACCGACGCGTGGAAACTGTCAGTGAGATTACGCCGCCTGTAGACGGGCCACCCCCCCCAAGCGCTTGCGAGTGTGTGCATGACAGTTTGGCTGGAGCGGTCAAAACAGACCCCTTAAACCCCTCAAACCCCTATTCGCTGGGGCAGGCGCCCCGCCGTGCTGCGCGCACCAAGCCCCTCACCCTCGGCGTCGGAGGTCCTGTTCGGCTGGTGACGGCTGACGAGATCCGATTCGGCCATCTCACGCATCGCAGGTTGCCAGGCCAGCCGCATGGCGTGCCGATCTGGGAGTTCGGCCGATGATCCCGCCCGATCCACTACCCGAAGGCACAGCCATGACTGACCGGGCCAACGACCTCGCCCGCTACCTCGTCGTGGAAACGGCTCGCCGCTCCACGGCGCTGCAGCAGCACTTCATTGAGGCGCTTCCCGAACCCGAGTGCATCGCCGAACCATCCCCGCTCCCGCCGCCCGGCTCCTGGCCCACGCTCGCGCCGGACGAGATCGCCTTGGGCTTCCAGGCTGCAATCAACGTAATCCGCAACGCCGGCTTCCCTGCCGAGGCCGCTCAACTCTCCGTTCTCAGGGAGGTGCACGGCCATGGCTGAACCGCAGAAGGGCATCCCGGACCCGACGCTCTCAGCGCTGCTCGATGAAGCGGAAGCGATACAGGCTCGCATTCGAGAGTACCTCGTTGCCTGCGCAGCACCGCCCGTTCAACCGTTGGACAATTGGAACAACTGGCCTGCTGACGCTGGCCACGCGGATCATGTGAAGCCATCCAAGATGGCACGCCGCGAAGGCTGCTCGGTCACAACGATCACGCGACGCTGTGAGCCGAAGGCGTCGGCAAGAAGTACGATGGCAAGCATTGGCGCGTTTCGCTTTGGCGCAATGAAGCCTGGAAGAAATCCAGCTCAAAATAACGACCTGCTGCATTGATTGCAGCAAATGCAGCGTTGCGCGTGCACGACTTGCTGCCTTTAATCATCTAACGACGTTGGAGCAGCCGAGATGATCGCGCCAGCGGCTCCGTGAGACAACGGGAATTCGGCCTGCGAGCTTCAACGTTTAGGCGTCAAATCGTTCAAGGCCGATGTGAGCCGCACAGAATTTGGGATGAACGGGCGAATGTTGATGAGAGCACCCAAGCGTCCGAAGGAAAAGGCTGCCACTGCTGGCAACAACGTCGAGGATCTTCGTCGTGAGCTTGCGACGGTCGATGCCGAGCGCGCGGACGCGATCCGCACGCGTTGCGATCTTGAGGACGGCCGCGCCGATACCGTTGAGGCCGGCGACTTGGACGCGCTTGAGGCGCTGGACCGGGACATTGAGCGGGCCAAGCGCCGAATCGACATTGCCGAGAGCCGCCATGCTCGCATGACGCTCGATCTGCAAGCCGCCGAGATCGAGGCCGAACAGACCCGCCGCCGCGCCCTGCGCGCCGAGGCCGAAGCCGCCATGGCTGAGATGCAGCGGCTGATCCAAGAGGAGTACCCGCCGGCCGCTATAAAACTGGCAGCGCTCCTGAACCGCGCCAAGGAACTCCGCACAGTCGCGATCCGCGCGAACAACGAGCTGCCTGAAGGCGCCGAGCCTGTCTCGACCATCGCCGAACCGGAATTCAATGGCCGTTGGCTGAAGGACTCCAAAGACCTGACGGTCGAGCGGACTTACTACGTCAACAAAACGACCGGACATCGCGCCGGCCCGCATGATTGTCCGATGCTTCATAGCGAGCGCGGCAAGTGGGATGCTGTCACGGAAACTGTTGAGCTACCACGTCCGATTTATCCTGACGTCCCGCATCAGTCTGTCGTGGACTTCACCAACCTGCCTGGTCTGAAGCGCGACGCGTACATCTACGGAGCCCCGTTCTGGGGCCAGCCGCGAGCCTAAAAGGACCAACTATGTTTTCCGAAAAAGCATTTCAGGACTGGAAATCACGGCAGGGTGCTGTGGCCGAGCGCGAGCGTGCTCGCATCCGCTCTGAGATCGAGGCCGAAGTGGACGGTGCTCTGGATGAGATCCGCACCAGGACCGAAGTCGAGCGCAGCCGCGAGAACTTCCTGCACGCGACTCGTCATGCCCGCGCGGTCGCCGCTGTCCGCGATGCCGATCCGAAGAACCCTGTCGGCACCGAGCGCCGAACCGCAGACGGCACCGTGTGGGTGCGCAAAGCCTGATCAAAGGAAGTTCAATGTCAGCCAATCACCCGACCTTCAGCGCATCCGGCCCGGATGCCACCTACACGCCAGCAACGTTCAATGACGTGGACGGCAGCTATCAAAAGGGCGTCACGCCGGCCGTGCTCTTGGCAGGCCAAATTGGCGCTGTCAGTGTCGGGCTCAACAACGTTGTCTCGGCGAGTACAGGATACGCCATCGGTGATATCGCCGGCCTTGTGACCCGATACGATGCTGCAAGCAAGCAGCTCTTCACCTACTGGCAGAACTTCACGTCAGGCACGCTTCCTAGCGGTGCACCGGCCGCCGGTAGCTACACCCCGTCTCCTCTGATGGGCTTGCCGCAGGGCGAGGCCCACCTCGGCGCGATCAGCGGCGGCTCTCAGCTCGTGAAGCTTCAGTGGAACCGCCCTGCGAACACAACGCCCTATGACAACGGTGATCTGATCGGGAAGACGACGACCGTCACCAGCCCGTCTGACGGCACCGGCAACGCCCTGATCGCGTTCGGCGCCCGCATCGCCAACGCGCCGATCAACCTCGTCCGCGCCCGCATGTGGAAGTCGAGCCCGTCGCTCACTGGCGCCACCTTCCACCTCCACTTCTTCGAGGAAGTGCCGACCCTGACGGTGGGTGACAACGGCGCTTTCAACTCCACCCCGACCGGGACCGGCGGCACTCTCGCCTGTGACCGGGTGCGCTTCTACGCCGGCAAGCTGACGGTGGTCATGGACAGCTCGCGCTCTGACGGCTGCACGGGCATCGCCACGCCGCAGATCGGCAGCCAGATCATCCTCAACCCGGCCTTTGGCACCAAGGCGTTCTACGTCGTGGTGGAAGCGGGTGCAGCCTACACGCCGGCCAACACCGAAGCCTTCGGCCTCACCTTCGAAATCTATCAGGACTGAGGGAGACCAGCATGGCAACGACCTTCCTCGACCTCACCACGGCCTGGCAGCAGATCAGCACGACCGCCACGGCCGTTCAGATCACGTCTGGGACCATCCTGGTTCAGGTGCAGACGGCATCGCCCGCAAGCAATGACACTCGCGGTCACGTCTTCTTCAACGGCGATCTCCCCGGCGTCAGCTGGGAAGCAGCGACAGCCGGTGAGAAGCTTTATGCGCGAGCGCGTGAAGGCGTTGCGACGCTCGCGCTGACGCCGGACATCGGGTGAGAAGGCGCGAGCACGTGGTTCAGCATGGCGTCCATCTTGAGAACTGTGGGACGGCCTCGTGCTGGACAGCCCTAGCCGGAGAACGAGCCGAAGCCCTCGAAGTCGGATGTCGAAGGAACGACCTTGCTCGGCACGCTGAAGTGCTTCTGCGATGCGTCCCGGATGCGGTCGTCCTGAACCAGCTCCAAACGCTGGTTGCTGTTCGCGACGCTGGAGACATGACGCTTCTCAATCGCGGCGTCCGACAAAGGGCAATGCTTGGGCGTGATGTAGTTGCGCATTCGGGTAATCCCGCTGGTATGCCACGGCTGTCTGGATGTGAGCAGAGAATGCATTGCATCGCACCGTGTTCCTCGCAAGTGCGAAATCACGAGGTCGCAGGGGCAGCGCTATGCGCAAACCGGCGCGAGCATGTTCAAGACCGACCGCCTACAATGATCAAAGGGGCAGGTCGCACCCTATCTCGGAGGTACGCAGGTGATGCAGATACACGAACGGCGGGACTTTCGCCCCGCCGTCTGCCGTCTCGAAGATCGATAGTACTAGTAGGCGGCGCCACGGCGGCTGCCGCGATCCTGATACATCATCTCTTCGTTCTGCTCGTCCTGCTCATAGCGAGCCGAACGATCGCCACGACGCGGAGCAATCGTGCCCGTCACGATGTCATCGGCTGCGCCGACAGTCCCGCCAACCACGCCACCGACTGCACCGGTCACGCCGCCAACGACATTGCCAACGCCGCCGAGGAGACCGCCCTGCGAACGCGGCGGGTCAATGTGAGCGCCCCATACATTGAGGGTGCCGTCACGGTTGTAGCTGGAGCTGTCCGAGTTGAAGTTCTGGGCGAAGCTCGGGGACGCTGCAAAGCCGATGGCGAGCGCGATACCTGCAACGATCTTGGAAGAGGTCTTCATAATGGATCCTTTCGTCGTTCACGCGATCAGGGAGCGAATACGCAGCTCTATAATCAGGTGAAGGATTGGCGTTGGACCCTACTTCGTGCGCCTATTCTGGTACACAACCTGATCTGCACATCAGGTCGCGGGCGTATAGTTCTAGTTCGAGGAGAGCGCCTGGACATATTGCGCCGCGACATTGCCAGCGAGCGAAAAAGCCCAACGTGGGCAGATGGTTCCGTTCTCTGGCCCAAATGGGCGGTGCAGCGCAGCAATCCACCTATGCACTCAGGTCAGCGCGAGTTCCAGGGTCCTAGATTGCCCCCGCCAGGGACACGGGTCCGCCCGAGTGCAGTAGCTCTCTAGGTGCAGACTTCTGAAGTGGGTTGTTGTTGTTTCTTTCGAGGATTAATAGATGGCTGAGACCCTTAACCGGAAGCAGATCGCAGATCTCTGCAAGGTCAGCCTTCCTACAATCGACGCATGGGTTGGTCGCGGCTGTCCAGTCGTGGAATACGGCAGCAATGGACGATCCTACAAGTTCAACGCGCGCGACGTGTTGGGATGGCGCAGGCGGTATTCCTATCAGCCTAAGCGTCGGAATCCCGTTTTTGTGGAAGTCGTCGGACGATTGGTGCGTGAGGTTGCCATGACGGTCGGTCCGGCAGCGGTAAAGGCCGGAGCATCGATCCGAACAGCCTATGGCCTTGAGTCCCTGCTGACCATCCGGCTGGCGACGTTTGCGCAGGACTCTCTTGCTCGCAATGGACACCACGGCGTCAGCCTCCTCGAAGACTACCTCACCATTGAGGACGAGACGGATTGGCAAGGCATCGCCGACGAGGCGGGCCAGAGCTTCGATCAGGACGAATGCACGCAGTTCGCTGACGACCTGATCTTCCCGCCGGGCTGGAAGCCGCCGCAGGGGTCTCCCGCCGCTCTCGCGGCGGAGCAGCAGGAGAAGCCCGATGTCTGAGCCGCCTCGCGTCACGCTCACAGACGAAGCGCCAAAAGTCGTCCGCATCCCGAAGGCCGAGCGGCTGTTCGTGGATGCGCCGGAGCCCGGCACCTACCGCGATCCCTTCACGGGCAAGCTGATGCGGCTGCGCAAGCGCCAGGGCAGCGAGTGGTGGGGCACCCTGCTCGACCGCATCCACCGCTAAGCCAAAGCCAGAGAGGTATGATCTATGTCTGACCCCGATCTGATCTGCGAGGTTCGCACCACGGATGGCACCTACCGCAACTGGCTTTCGGTTGCGATGACACAGTCTTTCGATGATCGAAACGGCTTCCGCAATTTTCGTCTGATCTGTGCCGAGCCGAGCGCAGTCGCCAACCTCAGGCTGAAGCCCGGCGACAGGGTGGACATCGCCTTGGCGGGACAAGTGGTCGTGAAAGAGGGCTACATCGTCAATCGTCAAGCAGCCTATGATGCGAACCGCCACGTCGTGCAGATTGATGGCTACTCAAAGGGTGGGCAAACCACGCGAGCGTCAATCAACGAGGGCACGGGTCAGTTTCGCGGCTACAAGCTCGAAGCAATCGCGAACTCGGTCCTCAAGCCGCACGGAATCAAGTTCAAGGTCGTCAACCCGCCGGACGGCGCGGACGAGCCCTTCACAAACGTGCAGGTTCGGTTCGGTGAGACGCCGTTTCAGCTGATTTCCCGGCTGTGTAATCAGCGCGGGCTCTGGATCAGCTCCGAGGCGGACGGCACGATGGTGGCCGGCGCGGACACGAAGGGCGGTGGCGTGACCTTCGAGGAAGGCGTCAACATCCTTTCGGCGAACTGCTCCATCGCGATGCCCTCGGTTCAGGAGGTCATCGTCAACGCGCAGAAGCCCGGCTCGGACAGCTTGTTCGGGAGGAAGGCGGCCGAGATCCAGGCCAAGGCCACGATGCAGGGGCCGAAAGGGCAGGTTCGTAAGGTCCTAGCCGAGATGCCGCTGAACGAAAAAGAGCTGAAGCTGCGCACCAACATGGAAGTCCAGGCGATTGAGGCTTCGCTCGTCCGGGTCAGCATCACCTACCAAGGCTGGCTGCGGCCCGGTATAGGCGGATTGTGGGAGCTTGCGCACGACTACGCGACCATCAAGTCGCCGATGCTGTTCCCGACCGAAAGCGGGCAGATGAAGATGAAGCTTTGGAGCTACGTCTACTCGCAGTCCGAAGCCGGAACGACCACGACGTGCGAGTTCGTGAGCGAGAAGGCGTTCGAGCAGAAAGCCGCCGATGCCACAAAAAACGATGGGTTCATCAGCAATGGTGCTTCGCTGGCTGTGCCAGAGGCGGTGACGTGAACGTGTCCAAGAGCCGTCAGATGTAAAAGACGGGCATCTGACGGGCGTCCCTTTTCAATCCAAGCGGGTCAAATGCCGGTCCTGCGCCTCCCAAAACTAGCTATTGCAGCCGCCGCCAAATTCAGATCACCTCGTCATGGCCACTGGGAACGCCCGGTAGCCCAGGACGAAGGGCCGCCCGTGGAAGTCGGGAACGCCTCGGATGCGTGATCAGCTGGTGGCGGACGACGGAGTCTCCGATCAATCCGAGGAATTCGTCACGAGGCCGGGGCGGGGGGCGAGAGCGCAGCCTCAGCCGATACCGCCCTGGCTCGGACGCGCCGACGTAGTCCTAAGCAGCGGAATGCGCCGTTCGGCCTCTGACAGGATAAGGCTGGAGCGACGCATTCCGTTGGTCGTTCGGCTTCTGACAGGATGAAACCGCAGCGACGGCTCACCTATGCGACGATGCCCGCACAAGACAAGCGTTTGAGACTACCTGAGTGGCTCACCGCGCAAGCCGAAATTTCCTGGGCGGTTTAACATCGTCAACAGGGACGAGCCTCAGCCTGCCGGCGAGCGCAATCAAATCCTTCAGGCGTCCCGTCTGGGTTTTACGGCGTAGGTTGAGACGGTGGGACTCCACAGTGCGGACGCTGAGGTCCAGCCGGCGCGCCACATCCTTATTGCTGAACCCCGCACTCAGCATGCGCAGGATCTCTGTCTCTCGATGCGTAAGGTCGAGACCAAGGGGCTCCGTGGCGACAACAGGAGGTGTGCCAGCCTCGTGGGGCAGGCTCTCACCACAGAGCGTCAGCGCTGCTCGGAGATCGTCCAACGAGGGGCGCCGTGTGACAAAGCTATCTGCACCAGCGTCCACCAGCTGCCGCAGTTTGACCGCGTCCATAACTTGAATGGCCACTACGATGCGCAAGCTCGGCCATTGCTTCTTCAGCGTGGTGATCCGCACGAGTGCAGACGCAACCGTCGCGTCTTGCACGCCGATAAGCGCTGCTTTGCACTGCGGCTTAGATTGAGCCAGCTCCGCGTCGGATATCATCTGAAGCGAGGGCATCTGCTCCACGATCGATCGTAGCGCCGGATCAGTTGCCGCTAACTGGTCCTCGTAGAGAACGCCTACAGCCGCACTCATATCGTTTGCCTGTCCCAACCCCGCTTGAAACGCTCAGGGGAACTCGCAACGGCAAAGTCACAGATTCCGTTCCACCGCCATCTTCTCGCTTTGGATCAAGCCGGGCCACGCCACATCTTGATCCTGCCCAACGCAACAACCTGGCCTGAGAGCAACGCAAGACGACGCCACAAAAGATGGCGGGTCCTTCAATCTCGGGAACTCAGCGGCACAGCCGGAGGCGGCGACGTCGAGGGATCAATCGAACCTGTGGCCCGCCAGCCCTAGGCGCCTTCTTCGCGATCCTTCACTCCATCCGGCCCCCCACCACTCGCCGGATCCCATGCCAGCCTCACCGAAGCCCAAGCTCGTCCCCGCCGACCCACAGCTCTGGCGCCAGGGTTTTCTCGACCTCCGGCCCAGCGTCGTTCCGTGCCCTGGCTTCACGCTTCAGTCCTGGGGCGGCGCGCACGAGGCGTGCATCGACTTCTTGGACCGCTGGGCGGATCAGGCTGTTGCCCTGGGTTGGACGACGCTGGACGTGTTCGGCGTCCATCCTGAGGCTGGCACTGTTCGCCCCGACTTTTGCGGCGCGATGGTGCTCGGCACCGAGCGAGTGTCTGGAATCGACGAGACCCGCATGCGCTTCGTGAACACGACCTACTACCGGAACACGCCTGGCCGCCCCAGTGGCGCGGTGCCGCTGTGGGCCTTCGGCCGGTGATGCTGGCCCGCTGCGTGCTATCTCTGCCGAATGGCTGAGAACCCCACGACCGGCGACCTCTACAAGGCGAAGGCCATCCTCGATGCGGACGTGGTCGCCGCTGTCGAAGCCTTTATGGCCGACCCAACGACGACGGCCTTTCTGTTCAGTGACGGCTACCGAATCGATCTCGCTGAGGCCGTGAGCAGTCACGAGTGGGCGAAGGTCACTGTCGCGAACAGAGATGCCACTGAGCACTTGAAGCGTGTCGCCGTGCGTACCGCAATCCTGCTGGCCCGTCCGGAGAAGGTATAACGATGGCCGACAACGAAGTGGACGATGCCCTGTTGAGGCAGGCGTTTCGCTACCTTCTGGAGCAGGGTGAGCCGATCAAGCTGATTGGCGAAGCTGAAGTGCTGGCGTTCGAAATGGCAGGCCGATCCGTCAGTGCAAGCCAAGTCGTCTTGAAGGCTTATGCGGCAGGGATGGCCGGCACCGCTTAGGCATCGAGGGTACATAGGAGTTCCAGGCTTGAGCGACGCGGTAGCGCCCTGGCGCGAGATCACGACTGACGACTATCACCCACGCATCTTCCCAGCGACGATAGCCAGCGCCCCTTGAATCGCATCCAGCGACCGCGTGTACGAACTTCTATACGAGCAGCACGAAGGCAGGTGTCGACTCCGGCTGATCCTGCGTGAGGCCATCGACCTGAAGCGCGGGCCAAAGGCAGATCCGCTCTGGTACTGGGATTATGACGCCGGGCCGCCTGCGATCACCTGCGTGGCCGAGACGTGGATCCTGACGAAGGATGGGCGCCGACGGCGGGTGGGTGAGAACGGGTACGCGTCGAAGTGATCACCGGCGGCTTTTTCGCCGCCGCATGCCTTCGAGCATTTGGATCATTGAGTTGCCTTAAGCTGTTCGATTGACTCGGCTTCTCGGCGCTGATTCCTTAGCGAGACATGTCCCTAGAGTTGAGTCGCCTGCAAGGATTGAGATGCGGTCCGAAGGATGTCTCAGTCCACGTCGGCGATGTTCCCCAGCAAGTCGCTGTCCATCTCCAAACGGCGTTCCGCGCCGTAAATTTATCGCGGGCTTCATACGAGAAAATTTGCGGCCACCATCCCGACTTAGATGACTATGACTTCCTTCAGTTGGCGTTCGTACTGCGCCATGGGCTGTGGATCTCCGAGTCGAAAAAGCCGAACTGCGCGATCGGCGTGTCTACTCTTCCAACCTCAGAAATCCGGTACAAGGCCGTGGTAAAGCGTCCTGCCGAAGGGCCTGAGCTTTGGCTTACTGCCTTTCACCGAATCAATCCGCGAGCCACAGCGACGCTCCTAAAACGCGGATCAATCCTGAGGGCTTACCTTCCATAAGGAAGGGGCGCCCTGAAGGCGCCCCTTAAGCCTCTGTCACGGTAGGGCCTGCCAGAAACCCTACAAAGCGCTCCGATCTTACGATCGTGCTACGGCCGGCAGATTTTCACCGTGTCGCGCAACAGAAGCAAACTAGACCATACGCGGGTTAAGCCCGAGTTCGCCTGCTTGGTTAGCGAATTGTGCATGCTGGAGGCCTGGTTGGCAAGCGGGCGGCTTTTGTCAAGCAACCAAACGCTAAACGTTTTGAGACTCGCTCTCTCGTTCCGACGTCTCGCGCAATGCTACCCATTGACGTATCGTTGATGTCAGCAGGAGACCAATCATGTTTATGATGCGGCTATACCGAAGCAACCCGGGTGATATCGCTAAAGGCGACGTTCCTTGCTCAGAGAGCGATGTAGATAAGGCTGAGGCAGAGCTAGCAGACTATCTCGCCGCTTGTCATGCATCAGCAAGCGTTGCGCGAGTTAAACCTCTTATGAGACAATTGATCGATGATGATGGTCAGGTTGCAGCAACCTATAGCATGAGGCCCGGCGGTGCGGTGAAGGTTCCGTAATCGGCGCTTGATGGGGCGGTAGGCTGGAAACACCCCGCCTACGCGATAAGATGGCGGCCGCAACGAGCGCCCACTTCAGACAAGTGACGCTCTTGCTTTTCGCAGGCGGAGGGGCGGCGTAGACACGAAAAACCCGCCTCGGATTGCTCCGGGCGGGTGAAGGTATCGGCTCGATCAAAGGCTGAGACCGCGCATCCGCCGCTCATC